>JANXXV010000719.1 GCA_025350445.1 Bryobacteraceae bacterium
GCGGCCGCGGGCGGCAATGGCATCGAGCTTCGCGTTGATGATGGGTTTTGAATCCGGGTGATAGCGGTGCGGGGTATTGGATCCGATTATGTGGGTCATCCGCATGCCCTCTTCGGCCAGCGCTTTTGCCATCATGTCGGCGGCTTGCTTCTGGCCGTCGATCTCGCCACTGTATGTAACCAGCGGCAGGTTGTAGAAGTTCGCGGCGTGATCGGTGGCGTCATAGAGATGCCAGAGCTTCTGTTCCCACCAGGTAGGCTTGATCTTTTCGCGGTCCCAGATTTTCAGGAAGTCGGCGGTTTCGCTGAAGCCGGCGCCGGGGGCGGCTGCGGCCCAAAGGCCGGCGTGGTGCGCGGCGATGTGCCAAACGGCGGCGCCACCCATGCTGAATCCGCGGACCAGAATGCGATTTTCATCGATGGCATAGTGGCTCTTGATTGCGTCGAGCGTTTCAAAGAAATCGACTTCGCCGGCGAAGCGGTTCGCGTTGCAATAGCGGCCGTAGAGGTGGACCACGAACGTGTTGGCGGGCGTGAATTCGCCGGGGTTGCGCATGCGGTCCGTCAGGAAATTCACTTCGCTGAGGGTTTCGCCGCGGCCATGGAACCAGGCGTCCAGCCGCCATTGATTCGGCAGCGATGGCGAGTAGGTGGCGGGAATCACCAGGCCGTAAGGTTGGACGCTCTGGTCGATTTTGGATATGTAGCCGCGGACTACCAGTCCGGTGGCGGTGGTCCAGGAAGCGGCGCCGTTCGCCAGTTCGGCGGCGCGCATTTGACCTTGGCGCAGCAGCTCCTTCGCTTTATAGACGTCTTCCTGCTTGAAAAATTCGTTGTAGGTCAGGGCGTAGCGGACGGCTTCGTGAAAGATTTGCACATCGGGTAGCAGCGGATTTTCTTGCAGCTTTTCGATGGACTGCGCCAGGCGTTTGAGGCCGGCTTGGAGGTCCTTCGTATCTTCCGGCGAGACGGCGATGCCGGGTGGCGGCACCGGCCTGATGTCTGCAATTTGCGCGGCCAGCGACGCGGCGGTGAGGAAGAGAACGGCGATGCGTTTCATGGTGGGAAGAATAAATTATATATGATGATTCGATATGGCACTGAAGATTTCGCGGCGGGCATTAGGGATGGCGGCGCTGGCCGGTACGATGGCGGCGCAGGCGCAGGAAGAAAAGCAGGAGGACCAATTGGAGGATCAGGCGCTGGATCCGGTTTACTGGACCCGAATGCGGCACGATTCGGCTCCGCTGCGGATGGCGTTTCGCGCCGGTGACAGAAAGCAGGCCGAGGCGTGGCAGAAGCAGTTGCGGGGGAAGGTGGCCGAGTTGCTGGGCGGATTCCCTGCAACCAAGGCTCCGCTGAATGCGCGGATCGTTTCAGTGAAGGAATTTCCTACATACCGCCGGGAGCGGTTTGTGTTTACCAGCCGGCCGGGCGTGATGGTGGCGGGGTATTTGCTGACACCTAAGAAGACGAGCGGGCCACATGCGGCGATGGTTTGCGTGCCGGGACACGGACGGGGCGTGGACGACATTGTGGGCATCGATGAGAAGGGCCGGGAACGCGAGGACAAGGCGGGCTATCAACACGACTTTGCGATTCAGGCGGTGGAGCATGGGATGGCGGCGGTGGCGATTGAGCCAATGGCATTCGGATGCCGGCGCGATGCGGTGACGAAGAAGAAGGGCGCGGGGACGTCGGCTTGCCAGCCGGCCGCGGGCGCGGCGCTGCTGTTCGGCGAGACGATGATCGGGTGGCGCGTTTACGACGTGATGCGGACCATCGACTGGATTGAGACGCGGAAAGATCTGGACAGCGCGCGCGTGGGCTGCATGGGGATTTCGGGCGGCGGGACGGTGACGCTGTTCACGACGGCGCTGGAGCCGCGGATCAAAGCGGCGATGGTGAGCGGGTATTTGAATACGTTTAAGGATTGCATTTTGAGCATGTCGCACTGCATCGATAATTACGTGCCGGGGATTTTGCAGTGGGCAGAGATGTACGACGTGGCCGGGCTGATTGCGCCGCGGCCCTTGTTTGCGGAGTCGGGAACGCGCGATCCGATATTTCCGATTGCGGCTAGCAGGGAAAGCTTTGCGCGGGTGAAGAACATTTACGGCGTGTTTGAGGCGGAGCGCGCGGTGGAACACGAGGTGTTCGAGGGAGTGCATCAATTCCACGGTGTGGCCGGATTGCCGTTTTTGGCGCGGCAGTTGGGGGTGGGGTAGGGGCGTACCAGGACGCTTGTCCGCGGTCACCCATTCAGCTACTCTATGTGTGTCTCAGGAGGCATCACAATGAGCACCCCCACTACCGCTCCGGCAATCGACGGAGCGAAATTGAACGAGTTCATGGGCAAGGCAGTCTGCGACATGGGAGCAGCCATGCACGCGGTGCTGGTCTTGCTGGGCGACAGGCTTGGCCTGTATAAGGGGATGGCGGATTCACAACCCGTGACACCCACCGAACTGGCCACGCGAACCGGAACACACGAACGATACGTCCGCGAATGGCTCAACGCCAACGCTGCCAGCGGCTACGTGACCTATGATCCCGCCGCTGGAACTTATACGCTGCCTCCGGAGCAGGCATTCGCGCTGGCCGTCGATAACAGTCCGGCGCATTTGCCTGGCTTCTTTCAGGTGATCTCGGCGTGCTTTAACGACGCTCCGAAAATTGAACAGGCTTTTCGAACCGGTGAAGGCGTCGGCTGGCACCAGCATCATCACGACCTGTACCACGGCACCGAGCGGTTCTTCCGTCCCAATTACATCGCGAACCTGACCAGCAGTTGGATTCCGGCGCTCAGCGGCGTGGAAGAGAAATTGAAGCGCGGGGCGAAAATTGCGGACATTGGATGCGGGCTCGGTTCCTCCACCATTCTGATGGCGAAGGCGTATCCGAATTCGAAGGTCTTCGGCTTCGATTATCATGCGCAGTCGATCGAGATGGCGCGCGAGATTGCGGCGAAGGAGGGCGTGGGCGACCGCATCACGTTCGAGGTGGCGCCGGCGAAGGCGTTCCCCGGGAAGGATTACGATTTCGTCGCGTTCTTCGTTTGCTGGCACGATATGGGGACCCGGCAGGGGTGGCCCGCTATGTGCGATCGGCAATGAAGCCGGACGGCACGTGGATGATTGTGGAGCCGTTTGCGGAAAATGCGACGGAGGCGAACCACAATCCGGTGGGCCGCGTGTTCTACTCCGCGTCGACACTGTTGTGCGTTCCGGCTTCGCTGGCGCAGGAAGTGGGCGCGGCACTGGGCGCGCAGGCGGGCGAGGGGCGGTTGCGCGAGGTTGTCACGGCGGGTGGTTTCACGCATTTTCGGCGGGCGGCGCAGACGCCGTTTAATTTGGTGTTCGAGGCGAAACCGTAGGGGAGCGCCGGGAAAGGCAGTTCGGTGGCGGCGGCACATGCAAATGCCCGGGCGCCACGGTAGACGCTGCCGTCAGATTAAATTCGCCTCAACCCGAGGCCGGGTTTGTGTGATGGAGGCGGCGATTCAAGGAAGTTGGGCATATGCCTGGCGCAGATGGTTACCGTCCGACAGTATTTCGTGAGACGGCCGCCGTCGTTTGCGGAAGCGGGACGGGGCGTCCGGTGCAGTCCGGGGGGACTGCCCCACCGGGCGGCTGTCAGAGCAATTACCTGAGTCAGGCACATACCGGGTTTATGGAAATATCCGATGAGGACATCCTGCGAAATGTGGAATCTATCAGCCAGGCTGAGCAGCTTCGGCTCATTTCGGAAGCAGGTGAGTATATGCGTTTGCAGGCTGCGCCGGAAGCTAGAACGAGCATCCTGGATCTATAGGGGTTGGGCAAGGAAACCTGGCAGCGTGTTGACGCGCCTCATGGAAAGGATAGAGGGGCTGCGCGGCACGATCGTGGGTTTGGACACAGCTCCTCCGATTTACCTCATCGAAGAGAATCCGGCTGTTCTTTCAGTTGTCCGATCTCTTTTCGAAGCTCTTGATCGCGGTGAATTTCGAGTCGTCAGTTCCAGACCGACCCTGACTTAGGTCCTAGTAAATCCAATGCGCCGCGGTGACCAAGAGCTGACCGGCGTGTATCGTCGAATACTTTTACACGCCAGGCACGTCACGATGGCTTCGGTTTCTGAAATCATCACCGACGAGGCGGCCCAACTACGGGCTCGACATAGCTTGCGAACTCCGGATGCGATTCGAATCGCAACGGCGATTGCCCATGATCGGTTCCGCCTGCTTCAACCTCATTTGGAGGATCACCGCCCGTTAAAGGCGGTCGCCGCGCCGGGCAAGAATCCCGTTCCGAAGCGCTCAACGCGGGGTGTGATTGTATCGGCAGTTTGGCCTGACCGCCCTCGCGCGCAAGAAGCGAACAGACACCTGCCGGCAGGGCGAAGGCATCGCACTACAGAAGCCGCCGATTCCAGTTGCAGCGATCTGCCGTCAAGCGAGGCGGCTGGCGCAAAGTTCTACGCCAAATGATTTGCAAAGTGACAGTTCGGGAGCTTCGTGTTTTCCGGCCAACGATAGTGACCTTCCAAGCGTTGCTCCCCTGAAGACGATAGTGCTGAACGAACTCATACCCAAGCGGTTCTGAGACGCGCGCCTGGACCAGAGCGCCGGGATTGCATATGCTATCTAGTGTGAAAGCTTTGCTAGCCGGTTTGGCTGCCGTGTTGCCGCTGTTGGGCGATCCAGGCGTGGAATATTTTGAAACGAAAGTGCGCCCGCTGCTGGCGGCGAAGTGCTTTGCGTGCCACAGCGCGAAGCTGGCCTCGCCGATGGGCGGGTTGCGGTTTGACGATCCGCAGGTGGCGCGTTCCGTGGTGAAGCCTAAGGATGCCGACGCCAGCCGCATGATTCAGGCGGTGCGGTATCAAACGATCGGGATGCCGCCGGGCGGGAAGCTGAAGGATGAAGACATCGCCACGCTGGTGAAGTGGGTGGAGATGGGCGCTCCGGTGCCGGAGATAGCTGTCACGGCGGCGACCGGCAAGGGAGCTGCAAATCATTGGGCGTGGCAGTCATTGCGGCCGGGGGCAGGGTCTATTGATGTGCAAGTGCGGGCAAAGGTGCAGGAGAACGGACTCGCGCCGTCGCCGCGGGCTGACCATCGTACGCTGATTCGCCGTTTGAGTTTTGACTTGACGGGATTGCCGCCTGCCGCCGGAGACTTCGCGTTGCCCGTGGAACAGGCGGTGGACCGCTATCTGGCGTCGCCGCGATTCGGGGAACGTTGGGCGCGGCATTGGATGGATGTGGCGCGGTATGCCGACACGGGATTCCTGGGACGCGCGTTTCTGGTTTCGTTCGGATACCGCGATTGGCTGATCGACGCATTCAACCGCGATGTTCCTTACGATCGCTTTATCGCGCTGCAATTGGCGGCGGATCAGATGAATGGCACCGGCAAACGGGACTACGCTGCGCTGGGATTCCTGTCGCTGGGCGTGAATCCGAATCGCGCGGTGGATCTGCCGGATGTTGTGGACGACAAGATCGACCTGGTAACGCGCGGCCTGTTGGGGTTGACCGTGAGTTGCGCACGCTGTCACGATCATAAATTCGATCCGATTCCCACGAAGGACTATTACTCGTTGTATGGGGTATTCGCGAATACCAGGTATGGCGTGGAGCCGGTGCGGGCCGGGGCGTTGCCGGAGTTTTATGAGAAGCGCGCGGCAGACCGGAAGCGGATTCGGGAAGAGTATATCCGGGAGCGGATAGAGGTTTTGCGGACGGAGTTCCGGGATGCGAAAGAGATCAGGCGGTATCTGGACGCACTCTGGGACGGGCGCAAGACGGGCGGGGCGCGGCTGGAGAATCTGGCTCGGGAGAAGAATCTGAATTCGCTGGTGCTGGCGCGTTGGGCCGGGCGAATTCTGGATGCGAAAAAAGACGATCCGTGGTTTGCCGAGTGGCATGCGGCGGAGAGCAATCCGAGCGCGCAATTTGTCGAGCGGTTGACTAATCCGGTAGATCCCAAATGGAAGGGGCTGCTCTACGGGCCGGACGCGCCGCCGGAGGTTCCGTTGGTGGACTTTCCGTCCATCATGACGGAAGGGGATTCGAATACCACGCGGAATTTGCAGTGGCAATACGAGCAGATGTTGAATGACGCGGCCTATCGCGGATCGAAGGGGCTGGTATTGGGGGCGGAGGACCGGTCCCCATTGAAGCCGTCGTTCGTATTTACGCGCGGGAATCAGAATGATCCGGGCGATGCCGTGGGCCGGTGTTTTCCGTCGGTGCTGATAAAGAGTCAGGTATGTTTTGAGAAGGGTTCGGGACGGTTGGAGTTGGCGCAAGCCATCACTAACGAGCGCAACCCGGTGGCGGCGCGCATAATGGTGAACCGTGTTTGGCAGCATTTGTTTGGAGAGGGGTTGGTGCGGACGCCGAGCGACTTTGGTGCGCGCGGGGACCTGCCGACGCATCCGGAGTTACTGGATACGCTTGCGGCGGATTTCATGAAAGATGGCTGGTCAATGAAGCGGCTGATCCGGCGGATGGCGCTGTCGGAAACGTATCTGCAATCGAGCGCGGATCGGGCGGAGGCGCGGCAGAAAGATCCGGAGAACAAACTGTTGTGGCGCATGCCGCGGCGGCGGCTGGATTTCGAATCGCTGCGGGATGCGATGTTGACGGTGGCGGGACGGATGGATGAGAGTATTGGCGGGCAGCCGATTTCGATTGTGGCGGTTCCGGCGGATCCGCGGCGGACGTTATATGCCATGATCGAGCGCGAGCGTCCGCTGGCACTTTTGAAAACCTTCGATGTGGCCGATCCCGAGCAGCATTCGCCGCAGCGGTATCAGACTACGGTTCCGCAGCAGGGGCTGTTCCTTTTGAACAGTCCGTTTGTGGGTGAGATGGCGCGGGCGCTGGCGGCGCGGGCGCGGGATGTGCGCGAATTGTACCGCCTGGCGTTGGGCCGGGACGCTAGCGAAAAAGAGGTTTTACAGGCGGAGCCCTTCTGGAGTGCCCGATCGGAAGCGGATACGGTTCCGGACGCTGGACCGTGGCGGTATGGGACGGCGCGGTTGGATGCGGAGAGTGGAAAGGTCAGCCGGTTTAAGCCGTTCCGTTATTACACTGGAAAGTCATGGCAGGATGCTTCCGCGGGACTGGATGCGGTGACGGGTGTGTCGAAGTTGACGGCGAACGGCGGCGCTCCGGGAGACGATTTGTCCAGCGCGGTGGTGCGGCGGTGGGTATCGCCAGTGGATGGGGTGATGGATGTGCAGGGCAAGCTGGTGTTGTCGGTGGGGGCGTTCGAGCAGCGGTTCCATTTGAGCAATGGCATTCGGGGCTGGGTGGTGTCGAGCCGGACGGGTTTGTTGGGAAAATGGCGGGTGGATTCGCCGCCGCCGCCGAAGGATGGGATTACGTATCCGCCGAGTCCGAGTGTGACGACGGAGTTGATAGGGATTGCGGTGGAGCGAGGGGAGACGATTGATTTTGTGGTGGATTCCGACGGAGATTATGAGGCTGATGATTTTCAGTGGAGTCCTGTGGTTGCTGTAGGGGAGAAGAAGTGGGATGCGGGGAAGGAGTTTGCCGGGCCGCCGATCAGGAAGCTTAGACCGCGGGAACAATTGGCGCAGGTTTTGTTGTTGACGAATGAATTTGCATTTTTGGACTGAAGAAGAGCGGGTCCTGGGGGACCCGCGCAGACGTGGGTGTCTGGCCCACCGGGCTGAGTGGGAGTTGAGAGATGGTGGGGGATTAGGCTGAGTGGGAGTTGAGAGATGGTGGAGAATCGGGCTGAGTGGAAGTTGAGAGATGGTGGGGAATAGGGCTGTGATGGGAGTAAAGATATGGACATTCTGAACCGTCGGGATCTGTTTCGCCGCGTGGGTGCGGGGATGGGCGTGGTGGGATTGGCAAGCGTGTTTGAGCAGGCCGGCCTGGCCGGACCGCTCGCTCCGCGGCAGCCGCATTTCCCCGGAAAGGCGAAGCGGGTGATCCATATCTTCGCCAACGGCGGGCCATCGCACATGGACACCTTCGATCCTAAACCTGCGCTGCTGAAGTATGCGGGGCAGCCGTTGCCGGTGCATTTGCGGACGGAACGGAAGACGGGGACGGCGCTGCCATCGCCATTCGCGTTTCACAAGTATGGGCAGAGCGGCACCGAGGTTAGCGATGTGTTCGCGAAGGTGGGTGCGCACGCCGACGATCTTTGCGTGATCCGTTCCATGTATACCGATGTGCCGAATCACGAACCGTCGTTAATGATGATGAACTGCGGCGCGCAGCAGCAGAGCCGGCCGAGCTTTGGGTCGTGGGTGGTGTACGGGTTGGGTTCGGAGAACCAGAATCTGCCGGGCTTCATTTCGCTGTGTCCGGGCGGGCTGCCGATCCGCGGGTCGCAGAATTGGAAGTCGGCGTTTCTGCCGGGGACCTATCAGGGCACGCACATCGATACGCGGGAAACGGAGCTGGACAAGCTGGTGGAGAACGTGCAGAACCGGCTGACGCGGCGGGACGAGCAACAGAAGCAGTTGGAACTGCTGGCGGCGATGAACCGGGACTATCAGCGGACGCGGGCCGAGGATGAGGCGCTGGAGGCGCGGGTGCAGTCGTTTGAACTGGCGTTCCGCATGCAGCTCGAGGCGGAGGATGTATTCGACTTATCGAAGGAGCCGCAACCGATCCGCGATATGTACGGCGACACGCTGCACGGCCGGCAGATGTTGATGGCCCGGCGGTTGCTGGAGAAGGGCGTGCGCGTGGTGCAGGTGTGGCACGGCGCCGGGCAGCCATGGGATACGCATGACGATGTGGCGAAGCGGGTGAAGCAGTTGGGGCTGGAGTCGGATCAGCCGATTGCGGCGTTGCTCACGGATTTGAAGCAGCGGGGGATGTTGGAGGATACGCTGGTGATTTGGGGGGGCGAATTCGGGCGCACGCCGGTGGTGGAGTTGCCGGCCTTCGGATCGAACGCCGGGACTGCGGGGCGGGATCACAATTCGTACGGGTTCTCCGTGTGGCTGGCCGGCGGCGGCGTCAAGGGCGGGTCGGTGTACGGAGCCACCGATGAATTCGGCTTCCGATCCGAGGTGGACCGCGTGCATGTTCACGACCTGCATGCGACACTGCTCCATTTACTGGGTTTTGAGCATGAGAAATTCACGTTCCGCTACGCCGGACGCGACTTCCGGTTGACGGATGTGCACGGGCAGGTGGTGAAGGGCGTACTGGGCTAATCGCCCCTGAATAGCTTCCAGAGCCAGGCCGGCGAAAGTACGGCGAGCGGAATCGAGAGCGTAAAAAGCACGGCACGGGCGGTGAGATTGCGCTGTGTTTTCGGCAGGCGGAGCGGACAATCCGGACGGGAAAGGGAAACCAGTGCGCGCGCCAGAGGGAACGCGCTCACTTGCCTGGAAACGGCCGCGGCTGCGGAGCGTTCAACGCCGCTGGATTTGCCGCCCGCAGCCGCTGTGAAGTCTCCTTCGCAGCCTTCGCCGCTGCCGGCTTTCCCAAGCGAAAGTACGTCTGCGACAACAGCAGCGGAGGCTGCGGATTCCCGGGATCCAGCCGCGCGGCTTCTTCCAGTTCCAGCACCGCAGCGTCCAGCTTTTCTTGCGCCATCAACGCGCGCGCCAATCCCAGCCGCGCGGCTGTGTAATTAGCCCTCCGCTCAAGCGCCTTGCGAAATTCGGATTCCGCGGGCGCCGCCTGATCCCGGCGAAGCAACACATCGCCGCGAAAGTAATACGGCTCCTCGTAGTTCGGATCGGCCGCCTCAGCCCGCTCAAAATAAGGCATCGCTTCGTCCCAGCGTCCCAACTCATGAAGGTGAAAACCAACCTCGAAATTCGCTCTCGCCGAGGATGGAAACTTCTCCAGCGCCCGGCGCGCCCACTGGAACGCCTGGTCGTGTTGTCCTGCGTCCTGCCTCGCCTGCATCGCCAAAAAGTACAGGCTCGGGTCGTCCGGCGAGGCGCGCAATGCCAGCTCCGCCAGCCGCGCCGCCTCTTCGAAATAGTGTCCCTTGCTGTACTCCACGCACATCACCTGCATTAGCCTGGCGTTCCCCGGCTGCAAAGCCAGCGCCTCCCGCCATGCGCGCAACGCGTCGCCGGTCTTTTCTTGCCGCGCGTAAACCGTGCCCAGCAAATAAAGTGTATTGAAATCCTTGGGATTCACCCGCGCCGCGCGGCGCAGCCACTCCACTGCCTGCGCCGGCTCCCCCCGCTGCACCGATAGATAACCCAGATTAAACAGCGAAGCAAAATGCGCCGGCGCCATCTCTACCGCCCGCCGCCACAACGCCTCGGCTTCAGCCACCTTACCGGACGAAGCCAACCGGCGCGCCTGGTCTGACAGCACATCGGGCGAAACCTGCGCCAGCGCCAAAAGCAAGACCAGGTGCTTCACGGCGCGCCTTTTCCTTCGTCCAGACGCAGAATCCGATTGATCCCTGTCACGGAAAACCGCTCCACCCGGCCGCTTGGCCACGCCACCGTCAGGCCATCCACGGTCTTCGCCTTCCCCAAACCAAAATGCAACCGCCGGCCGTTGTGCGATAGAAAGCTCGTCTGGCTCACTACGGTCTGCGCCTGCTTCCGCCCGCCCGCTTCCAGCGTCACCACCGCGCCCATCGCAATGCCGCTCAACCGCACCTGCAGCCATCCATTGCCGCTGGTCATGTCGTTCCGCAACAACGACGGCGCTCCGTGCATGTTCATAATCAGCACGTCCATATCTCCGTCGTTATCGAAATCCGCGAACGCCGCTCCCCTGCCGGACGCCCGCTCCGACACGCCCGGGCCGGCCATCGCCGATACATCCTCGAACCGTCCGCCGCCTAAATTGCGATAGAGAATCCGCGGATTCTTAAAGGGCTCCCCGCCCGGCTTCTTCTCCAACTCCGGAAATACGTGGCCGTTCACCTGAAATACGTCCAGCCATCCGTCGTTGTCGAAGTCCACTAACCCCACGCCCCACGCTACGTATTGCGGATTCACCGCTAGCCCCGCTTTCATCGCGACGTCTTCAAATATCCCGGCGCCCAGATTGTGGAACAGATTCGGATAGTCGCCGGTAAAGTTTGTTTTGATCAGGTCAAGCCGGCCATCGTTGTCGAAGTCCCCCGCAGCCAGGCCCATACCGCCCTGCTCATAGCCGTGCTCGTTAAAGGCCACACCCGTTTCCGTGCCCAGTTCGCTGAAAGTGCCATTTTTGTTGTTGCGCAGCATCACGCTCGGCGATGAATCGCCGGCCACATAGATATCCGTCCATCCATCGTGATTGAAGTCCGTGGCGAGCACGGTGAACCCGTAGAATCGCCCTGCCGCGCCTGCCCCGCTTGGCTCAGTCACATCCACGAAGGTACCGTCGCCGTTACCCCGATACAGCGTCAACCCGCCGGGCGGCAAACCGCGCGGACCGCAAAAAACCGGCGATCCCTTCCACATGCAATTCGCAGCTGCCCCCGGCTGTGGCGTCTTGGCCGGATCAAATTCTAAATACCGGGTAATCACCAGATCCAATCGCCCGTCACGGTCGTAGTCCAGAAACGAACAGCCCGTGCTCCATTCCCCGCGGTCTTTCCAAACCACGGCCCGAAAGCTACCTTTCCCGGTGTTCAGGTAAAGTACGTTCGCGCCCCAATACGTCACAAACAGATCGTCGTAGCCGTTGTTATCCACATCGCCCACGCAAACTCCGTTCCCCCATCCCGTGCGCTGCATTCCAGCCTGCTTTGTCACGTCCACAAATTTGCCGTGATCGTTGCGGAACAAATAGTTTCCGCCCGCGTTGCCCCCGCCAAGCCGCGACCCGTTCACCAGGAAGACATCGTCCCAGCCATCATTGTCGAAGTCGAAAAATGCCACGCCCGTTCCGTTCGCCTCGATAATGTACTGTTTAGCCGCCTCGCCGCCATTGACAAACCGCGCCCGCAAACCCGACTGAGCCGCCACATCCACCAGGGAAACCGCGAACGGCCGTCCGCTGGGCGCCATGCGCGCAGCCGCCGGTGAGCCCAGGGACGCCATACCCTGTGAATGCAGGCGCACGCCGAAGACCGCCAACCCAAGCAGCCCGATCGCCGCCCAATACCGCCGCCCGCATCTTGTGATAGCACCCGGCATCCGGCTTGACATCATACGGCGACTATTGTACTCTGCCAGGAACGGGTGTCAGCGGAAAACTTCACGTAGAACCACGTTATAAAGGAGGCGATTCTTGTCAAACCGCCGTGTAAGTCAGCTATCCGGTATCGTCCTTGGGCTCGGTTTGCTCACGGGCTCTCTTTGTGCGCAGACCACCAATGCCACGCTTCTGGGATCGGTACTCGATCCCCAATCCAGCGCCATCGCCGGCGCCACCGTCACTGTAAAGGACAAAGGCACCGGCATCGCGCGCACGGTGGAAACCGATGCCACCGGCAGCTTTCGCGTCTTTCCTCTCAACCCGGGCAGCTATGAAGTGTCGGCCTCAATGGCCGGCTTTAAGACCAAGGTAGTCCCGGAAGTCATCCTCGAAATCGCTTCCATCGTCAAAATAGATTTCCCCCTCGAAGTCGGCCAGATTACCGACACGGTGGAAGTGACCGCAACCGCGGCCATTCTGCAGACGCAGGAAGCGTCCATTGGCGGCACCGTAACCGGCGCTGAACTCTCGCGCCTGCCTG
>JANXXV010000785.1 GCA_025350445.1 Bryobacteraceae bacterium
CCCGACGGCTCCAGATTTGCACTTGGGCCATACTGTCCTGCTGCGGAAGATGAAGCACTTTCAGGATCTGGGGCACACGGTGATCTTTCTCATCGGCGACATGACCGGACTGATCGGCGACCCCACCGGCCGCAATCTAACCCGCCCGCCCATGACGCGCGACGCGATCGCGGCGAATGCCGAGACTTACAAGGCGCAGGTTTTCAAGATTCTCGATCCCGAGAAGACCGAAGTCCGGTTCAACAGTGAGTGGCTGGAGGGAATGAAGTTCGAGGACATGGTTCGCCTGTGCGGCCGCTATACGGTGGCGCGCATATTGGAGCGCGACGAGTTTTCGAAGCGCTATAAAGAGGGTGTCCCGATCTCGGTTCACGAACTGCTCTATCCGCTGGTGCAGGGCTACGATTCGGTTGCCCTGGAGTGCGATGTGGAAATGGGCGGAACCGACCAGAAGTTCAATCTGCTGGTCGGGCGCGAATTGCAGAAGGACTACGGGCAGCCGCCGCAGATTGTGGCCACCGTGCCGATTTTGGAAGGCCTCGACGGCGTGGAGAAGATGTCGAAGTCGAAAGGCAACTACATCGGAATTACGGAACCGCCGAAGGTGATGTTCCGGAAGATCATGCAGATCAGCGATGAGCTGATGTACCGGTATTATGAACTGCTGACGGACCTCAGCCTGGCTGAGATCCATGTGTTGAAAGCGGGAAACCCGATGGAGAACAAGTTGTCGCTGGCCGAGCGCGTGGTGCGCGATTTCCATTCGGCGGCGGACGGGCGCGATGCCGCCGCCGCGTTCGATAGCGAGGTAAGGAAGGGGCAGGTTCCCACGGATATTCAGACCGTCGAACTGCCGGATGCCGGATGGCGTTTGGACAAAATACTAGCGAAGACGGCGATGGCAGATTCGGTCAGCGATGCGGTGCGGAAAATCAAAGCGGGGGCGGTCGAAATCGATGGGATCCGCCAGTCTGAATTGCAAATCCAGCCGTTTCACGGCACGGTAACAGTGCGAGTGGGCAAGAAATGGCTGAAGATCGCTGCCGGATAGATGCTGCGCTTCAGCGACAATTTGAGTCAAAGCGTGGCCGCGCTTCGCGCCCACAAGCTGCGGACCGTGCTGACGGTGATCGGGTTGATGATGGGTGTGGCAACCCTGATCACGGTGATGACGATTGTGCAGGGCGCCAATCTTTACGTCGAGCAGAAGATCGCGAATCTGGGGACGAACGTGTTCCAGATTGCGCGTACGCCGTTCGCTGTTACCGACTATGGCGTGGTGATCAAGGCGCTGCGAAACAAGCGGATTGAGATGGAGGATTTGCGCGCCGTCTCAAACGGATGCGCGGGTTGCAAGTCGGTTGGCGCTACTGCCTCCAGCACCGTGCGGGCACATTACAAAAACCGCGATCTGGAAGACGTCAGCCTGATTGGCCACACCGCGAACATGGTGGACATCGACACGCGCACGCTGCTGATGGGCCGCTATTTCACTGAAGTGGAAGATCAGCATTCGACCGCGGTCTGTCTGGTTGGGGATTCGGTTGTGCAGCAGTTTTTTGGCGGCGCCAATGCGGTGGGGAAGACTATCCGGCTGGGCAACGACGAGTTCACCATCGTCGGCTCGTTTGAAAAGATCGGTTCTGTGTTGGGCCAGGATCAGGACAATTTCGTCATCGTACCGATGAACGGCTATCTGCGAATTCGCGGCATGCGATTCAGCCTGACGTTGAATATCCTCACCGCACCCGGCAACGCCGCATTCGAACGGGCACAAGATCAGGCGCGGATGATTCTGCGCGGGCGGCGGCATATTCTTCCGCGGCAGGACGAGGACTTTTTCATCGGCACGAAAGATAGCTACATCTCACTTTGGCAGAGCATCAGCGGTGCGTTCTTTGCGGTATTCCTGATGGTGAGCTCGATCTCGGCGGTAGTTGGCGGCATCGTGATCATGAACGTGATGCTGGTGTCGGTGACGGAGCGGACTAAGGAAATCGGTGTGCGGCGTGCACTTGGCGCCACCAGGAAAGACATCATGCAGCAGTTTCTGACGGAGAGCGTGATGCAGTGCCTGATCGGCGGCGTGGTGGGAATCAGCGGCGGTTTTCTGTGCGCGCTGGCGCTGCGCTACTTCACTGCGTTTCCGGCGTCGGTGCAAGGTTGGGTGGCGATGTTGGGCCTGGTTCTCAGTTCGGTGATCGGACTGTTCTTCGGAATCTATCCTGCAATCCGGGCGTCGCGGCTGGATCCGGTGGTTGCGCTGCGGGCGGACTGACGGATTGTCACGAAGCAACTGCTCGCTCCCGGAGAGCGGCCCGGAATGCGTGAGCGAGTGGTTCCGAAGTGGTGCACAGTTATTCGACGACAGGCTCTAATCCATGACGCGACACGAACTGCGTGAAAATTTGCTGGTGGCCCTGGATACGCTGCGGTCGCACAAGGTGCGTTCGTCGCTCACCATTCTGGGCATCGTGATCGGTGTCACCTCCGTCATCGCCGTGGCATCCATCATCGAAGGGCTGAACAAGTACATCCAGAACAAGGTGGAATCGTTCGGCGCCCGCACGTACTTCATTTCGCGCATCCCGGTGGGGCCGCGCTTTGGCCGGCTGCCGGAGAAGATCCGCATGCGGAAGTATCTGCAAGACACCGATGCGGCGTATTTGCGGGAAACCTGCCCTTCGCTGCAATTTGTGACGACGTTCGGCACGCGGGCGTTTTTCTTCGGCGACAGCAACGACATCCGGTATGGCAGCGAGCGGGTGGAGCGCATCATTTTGCGTGGCGCGTCACCGGAGTATGCCGACGCTATTCCACTTTTCTCCGTCGGGCGAGGGCGCTTTGTTTCCCGCTACGACGAGGAACATGCGCGGATGGTGGTGGTGATTGGCGCGGCCATCAACGACTCGCTATTTCCGCATGCCGACCCGCTTGGGAAGATGGTGCGGATGAACGGACGGCAATACGAGGTGATCGGCGTGTTTGAACAGGACGCTGGTTTGTTTGGCGGGCCCGGCGTGGATCAATTCGCGGTTATTCCGTTTAGCCTGTTCCGTAAGCAGTACCCGGAATCCAAAGAGTTGATTATGGCGTTTTCCATTCCCCCGGAAGTGCCGCCGGAACGCGCCAAGGATGAAGTGACGGAATCCCTGAGGCGATTGCGGCGGGTGAAACACAACGCGGAAAACGATTTCGAAATCACATCGCCGGACTTCCTGAGTTCGCTCTGGAACCAGCTCACCGGGGCATTGGTGCTGTTGACCGGCATCATCAGTTCCGTTGGCCTGATGGTGGGCGGCATTGGCGTGATGAACATCATGCTCATCTCCGTAACCGAGCGGACGCAGGAGATTGGCGTCCGCAAGGCCGTGGGCGCGCGCAAGTCCGACATTCGCGTTCAATTCCTGTTGGAAGCGGTGATGCTGACAGGCATTGGCGGATTGATCGGAGTGGCGTTGGGCGGTGTGTTTGCGATGGGAGTTCGCGCGCTGGTTCCCTCCGTCCCTGCAACTCTGTCGCCGCTGTGGGTTAGTCTGGGAGTTGGGATCTCTGTTGGCGTCGGGCTGTTTTTTGGTTACTATCCAGCGAACCGGGCCGCCAATCTGGACCCCATCACCTGCCTAAGATATGAATAATTTTCGAGCAAACCGAATATGACGCGGAAACGCTATGAGTGGAAGCTGAAGAACCGCGAGATTCAGTTTGGCGACCGCACGCTGCTGATGGGCGTGCTGAACCTGACGCCGGATTCGTTTTCCGACGGAGGCAAGTTCGCGGATCCGGACCGGGCGTATGCACGCGCGCTGGAGATGGAAGATGAAGGCGCGGACATGATCGACGTGGGTGCGGAATCCACGCGGCCCGGTTCGGCTAGAATTTCCGAAGCCGAGGAATTGCGCCGGCTGGTGCCGGTGTTGAAGCGGTTGCGCGATAAGCTCAGCATCCCCGTTTGCGTGGATACCTACAAGGCCGCCATTGCGGAAAAGGCCTTTGAATTGGGCGTGGAAGTGATTAACGATCCTTCCAGCCTGACGTTCGATCCGGGCCTGGCGCGCGTGGTTTCGAATCACGATGGCGGTCTGATTCTGAACCACATGCGCGGCACGCCGGAGACATGGGCGAAGCTGCCGCCGCTGCCCGATGTGATGGGATCGATTACCACTGATTTGCAAGCCACAGTGCACAGGGCCATTCGAGCGGGCGTGGGGAAAAACCGCATTGTGGTGGATCCGGGCCTGGGCTTTGGAAAGCGCAAGGAACAGAATTCGGAGATTCTGGCGCGGCTTCCGCAGCTTGCGGGGTTGGGTTATCCGATGACGGTTGGTCCTTCGCGTAAATTGTTTCTAGCGCGGGCGACGCCGGAAGAAACGGTGTTTGCGAATGCGGCGGCGGTGGCGGCTTGCATCCTTGGCGGCGCGCATATGGTCCGCGTGCATGAAGTGCGCGAGATGAAGATTGCCGCGCAAACAGCCGACGCGATCCTGGCGGCGATGCCGGAATTTTAACGTCCTGTCCTTCGTAAGATTTGAGAATGAGCGGAAAAGCGCGACCTGAGGGCATGGCTGCTCATTGTCATACATTAGGCGGGACGGCACACTAGCGCTGGCACTTCGGGCAGTAGTGAGTTCCGCGCTGCGCCAGAACAATGCGCCGGATGGGCGTGGCACAGCGGGCACACGGCTTCCCTTCCCTGCCATAGACCTTGTGTTGCAACTGAAAATTGCCCTTACGGCCGTCGGCGTCCACGTAGTCTGAGATGGATGAGCCGCGTTGTTCGATGGCTTCGTGCAGCACGTTTTGGATTTCGGCCAGCAGGCGCGAGGCGCGCGGGCTGGACAATTTTCCGGCCAGCAGGCGCGGGGTGATCCCGGCGCGCCAAAGCGATTCGTCCACGTAGATATTTCCCAGCCCGCGGAGCACGCGTTGATTCAGCAACAGCGCCTTCACCGGCGTGCGGCGGCCCCGCGTAGCTTCAAAGAACTCAGCGGCCGTGATGTCGAAAGGCTCTGGACCCAGCAGTTCGATCCGCTCCGGAATGGTGGCGCTCCATTCGATGCTGCCGAACTGGCGGATGTCTTCGTAAAAGAGCGTGCAGCCGTCGAAGCCGAAAATGGCCCGGGTGTAGGGAGTCCGGCCGGAATCGAATAGCAACTTTCCGGTCATGCCCAGGTGAATGACCAGCACGTGATTTTCCAGATGGACGAGGATGAACTTGCCGCGGCGTTCGATTTTCAGGACCGACTGTTGGACCAGGTCCTGAGGATCACCCGCGGTACAGTGCCTAAGCACAATGGACGAGAGGAACTCGGCCGAGATTACGCGGCGGCCAGCCAGGCGCGGTGCAATGGCGTTGACAATCGTTTCGACTTCAGGAAGTTCCGGCATCAGGGAAGTTCCAGTGAGACGGCGTTTCCGTCTACCACCACCGCGATTTTCTGGACAGTGACCGCGGGATTATAGTCATGGCGGCCGGTGAGGCAATCGAATTCCCAAGCGTGCCAGGGGCAAACCAGCATGTTGCCATGAAGCGCGCCGTGCCCTAAGGGCCCGCCATTGTGAGGGCAAACGCCATGGACAGCGTGCAGTACACCTTCTACATTACAGATGGCGTACGGCTCACCGCCGACGTGGACCTCGTGGGCTTCGCCGGCTGGAAAGGCGGAAATTTCTCCGATTCGGAAGAGTGACATAGAGGACCGCGGGCGGTCGAGTGTGATAATAACACTGGTTCCCATGCGCCGTATTGTTTCGCTCTTCGTCATCACTGTTTGCCTCAATAGTTGTTCAGAGAAGCCAAAGGCCAGGCCTCTGGTGGGCGTGGTGCCGAAGGGCACAAACCACATTTTCTGGCAGACGGTGCACGCGGGCGCGATCAAGGCCGGGCGCGAATACGGACTCGACATCGAATGGAACGCGCCGGCGTTGGAAATTGATGCCAGCCGCCAGATTGGCATTGTCGATTCGATGGTCAACCGGCACTTGGCGGGCATCGTATTGGCGCCGGTGGACCACAAGGCGCTGGTGGCGCCGGTGGAACGTGCGATGAAGGCCGGCATCCCGGTTGCGCTTTTCGATTCCGATCTGGACACGGCGCAGCGCATCACCTACGTGGCGACGAACAATCGCGAAGGCGGGCGGATGGCGGCGCGCCAACTGGCCGATTTGATCAACAACAAGGGAAAGGTGGCGCTGATCGGATTCATGGCCGGCAGTGCGTCGACGATGGAACGCGAGCAAGGATTCGAAGAGGAGTTGCGCGAAAAGTTTCCAGAGATCCGGTTGGTTCAAACGATTTACGGCAAGGCGAGCCAGGCGGCGTCGATGTCAGGCACCGAGAATATCCTGACGGCGCATCCGGATCTGAGCGGTTTGTTCGCGGATAACGAATCGAGTTCGTTAGGCGCGGTGCAGGCGTTGAAATCGCGCGGGGAGACGAAGGTGCGAATGGTCGCCTTCGATGCTTCAGACCAGTTGATTTCAGATCTGCGGCACCGTCATATCGATGCGATCGTGCTACAGGACCCTTTCAAGATGGGTTATGAATCGGTCAAGGCGATTGGGATGAAGTTGAAGGGTGAGACTCCGCCGGCGGCGATTGACTCCGGGGCGGTGCTGGTAACGCGCGGGGATCTGGAGAAGCCGGACGTGATTCCGCTGCTGTATCCCGATATCCAGCGATATTTGACCGCGAAATGATGACCGGACGGGTGGCTGCATGTTATAAAAGGAAGAGTAGAAGCCACCCTAGCTCAGTTGGTAGAGCATCTGATTCGTAATCAGAGGGTCGCCGGTTCGACTCCGGCGGGTGGCTCCATTTTCAAATTGCACGGCCAATTGCGTTTCGCGGAATATTAACATTCCGCAGGAATCAAGGTGGCGGCTCGAGCGACATTTAAGACGGTTCAGCCCGAGAGCATCCGCGAGGTTTCGCCCCGAGAACCAGTTTCACCTCGAGAAACTGTTACCCTTGTCGAACAGTGATCGAAATCTTGAAAGCTCTGGTTGTGAACTCCGCCGCGCTTGCGGTGTTTCTATCGGCGGCCAATCTTTTGATTCTCGCGGTGCTCACTATCTACGTTGGCGCGTTCTTCCAAGGCCGGAGCATTTCGTTTTGGCCTCCCAATGTGGGACCGAAGCCGCAACTGTCGCTCGACTCGCACTCCCCAAGTGTGACACCGGAGGTGCAGATCGCATCGGTGGCAAGCGACAATCGCAATGTAGGTCCTGAGATCTTTCCGCAATCCACGCCGGCAATCGAGGCCGGAACCAAACTAGTCACCAGTAGCGGCAGTTCAATACTGATCGAATCGAAAAGCTACACCGGCGCCCGCGCGACTCTGATGAGGGCGCGGGATGCGAATGGGACTAAGGTGATGGTGAAGCTCTTTTGGCGTGGCTTGAACCCAAGTTCAAGCGCATGGGCGGAATTCTCCAGGGAGTATACGGCTGCGGAACCCTTGCACCATCGCAACATCGTCAGTACGACGAATCGCGGGTTATGGAACGGGTACCCGTTCGTCGTATTTGAGTTTTTGCCTGGAGGAACGCTCTACGATGTAATCAAATCGAGGGACCGAATTCCTGGCGCGGAGATCCTCTCCGTGGCAGAGCAAGTTGCGTCCGGAATAGACTATGCCCACACTCAAGGGCGCATACATCGCGACATCTCACCAAGCAACATTCTTCTCGAATCCGACGTATTGGGCCGAGTTGCCATTAGCGACTTCGGGATCGCGAAAATTCTCGGGGCGTTAGAAACCAGGCTTACCGAGGATTCACCAGGTTTCGAGGGAACGCCCGCGTACGTTGCGCCTGAGGTATTTTCTTCGCATCCTATCACGCCTCTGGTGGATGTTTACAGCTTTGGCGTTATGCTTTTTGAAATGATCGCCGGACGGTGTCCGTTCCCGGAAGTCGAATCTGTCTATCAGCTCTTTCATATAAAACTCAATCAGCCAGTTCCTCGCTTGGGACAGTTTCGGAAAGTGCCTGACGATATCGATAAACGGCTTTTTGAGACTCTCAGCCCTGAACCAGATAGTAGGCCACAGTCGGCTCGGGCAGTTCTTTCAGGTATCGAAAAGTCGCTGCTGAACCTCTGAGCCCCCGCAAGGCGCTACCGCTTCCTGCGCAGTCAGGTAGCCGGTCAACGCGCCACCTGCCAGATTCCGCCGGAGGAAGGAATCGAAAACCAGCTCGGTGCGAATATTCCGATTCACGCAGTGCCGGAATCGCCGTCAAGACAGAGAACGGCATCGCCGTGAAAGCCTGACAATATTGTGGATAGGAACAGGGTGGAACAATCCCGCCGCGGAGACGTTGAGAATGATCGTCGCACGTGAAATTCCGGAAGAACTAGCCCAGCGGTTGGGTCCGCGGACTGTCCGGATCTCACGGGAAGGTCTGAGGCTGGAGGCGCACCGGCAGGGAGAGCGAAGCGAAGCGGAAGTGGGCCGGTTCTTGGGTTTGACCGCGTCGCGTTGGATCAATTCCTGAAGGATCACGGCGTCGATCTTTCCTGTAGCTCGGCAGATCTGGAGCGCGAGCGCGAAGTTCACCCCAAGCTTACAGAATTGCAGCGCTGGTTATTGCCGACACTAGCCCGCTGAACTATCTGGTCTCGATTGAATCAGTTGAGATCCTGCCGCAAATTCATTTCAACGTCGTCATTCCATCGGAGATCCGGGACGAACTTCTGGCAACTGCCGCCTCCGCCATAGTGCGCGCCTGGCCGGACATCTGCCCGGATGGGTTGAGGTCTGCGCCTCCGATCCGAGGTTACGTGACGATCCCCGCCCGCGGATCCTCGATCTCGGTGAGAGGGAGGCGTTGGCCTTTGCCGCCGCTTGCCAGCCCCCGATTCTCATGATTGATGAGCGGGTCGGCAAGGAGCTTGCACGTGCTCATGGATTCTCAGTTAATGGCACTCTGCGTGTTCTCTATGAAGCCGCCCGGCGGCAATTGAACTCGTTGCCCGAAGCGATCAACAGATTGAAACGAACGTCATTCCGCTACCCGAAACCGGTGGTTGATCATCTGCTCAAAATCCACCCGGTTCCCGTTCGATCAGGCCGACCTGCTGAGTACTATTTCTTCCTCGCCTTGCCGCGCTTCACCGCCGCCCCCTTCCTCGGCTTCTTCTTCACCGCCGCCTTCACCGCGCGCTTCGGCTTACCAGCCTTCTCCTCCACCAACTCAGCACTCCGCGCCATGTCCAGCCCGAACATATCGCTCAGATCTTCGCCTCCCAAAACCTTACCGGCAGCCGCTCCCTTCTTCTCCAGCGGAGCCGCCTTGCCCGCATTGACAATCAGTTCCATCTCATCCACCGCGCGCAATCGGAAGAGCAATTCAGGTTGATGATCGAAGCTCGCCCCGATCCCGTACATCACCGCCGCGACATGCTTGCACATACCGGCCGAGTCGGGACAACTGCACGAAAGCTTGATCTCGGACGGCGAAGGAAACAGCCCAAGCTTCTGGCGGCAGATCCGCTCCATCACACCCTTGGACAGCCGTCCTTGCAGCAACTCCACCAGCGAATCGATCGTGCCCGCGCAGTCGTCGCAGATGGATTTCCAATGCGCCTTCGCCACCGGCGTCACTTTCAAAACAACTTGATATAGCTCCGACCCGCTGACGTGCGCATGGATCACACCGGGCGTAATCCGCAGATCAACCACAGACCCGTTGCGCACATAAGTCCGCCCGCGCGGCAGCCGGTTGGCATAGTCGCTATACCGCTCCAGGTTCTCGCACCACGCCTTGCCCCAAAAAGTCTTGGCGATGGTGCGGCCTTCAATGCTGACGGGCGAGACGGCATGCCCTTGCTTCTTGCGCTTCTCCATCTCGCGCGCCGCTTTACGACGCCGCTCCGCAACTGAAACATAGGGTGCCCATCCCCCGTCGTAGTAACCCATCGATCACGCCTCCTTCAGCGCTTTATTGATATCCAGCGCAACCAGCTTGAGTAATTCGTCGTCTTTCATTTCGGTCAGCAGCAGGTCGGCCCCGCCCTCCAATAAATCCTGCGAGAGTTGGCGTTTGGATTCGATGAGCTGATCGATTTTCTCTTCCACGGTACCGCGGCAGACGAACTTATGCACCAGCACGTTTTTGGTCTGGCCGATGCGGAACGCCCGGTCCGTCGCCTGGTTCTCCACCGACGGATTCCACCACCGGTCGAAGTGTACAACATGCGATGCGGCGGTCAGGTTCAGTCCGGAACCGCCAGCCTTGAGCGACAGCACGAAGAACGGCACGGCTTCGTCTTCCTGGAACCGGCGCACCAGATCCTTGCGCTTCTTCACCTCGGTTTCTCCGTGCAGCACCAGGCCGGGCCGTTCGAAAACCGAGCCAAGGAACGTTGCCAGCGGCGCGGTCACCTCACGGAACTGGGTGAACAGCAGCATCTTTTCCTGCTTGGCCGCAATCACCTCGGCAATGTCTCGCAGGCGCGCCCACTTGCCGCTGTCAGCTTCGGCCCACGCGCCGTCTCCCAGCCATTGCGAGGGGTGATTGCAGAT
>JANXXV010000797.1 GCA_025350445.1 Bryobacteraceae bacterium
AAGCCCGTTCACCGGACACCCCGCCTACACGCCGCTGCTAACGGTGGCACGCTACCTCGACAACACATCGCACTATCTAGGCGACTTGTTCTATCACCGTGCGTGGTTCACACCCGAGAACACAATTTTGATCCACCTATGTCTGATCGCAGCCGCGTTCCTTCTGCGCCAACGGGCAATGCAATTCGCATCGGTCTTCTTATGGATCGCGCCGCTTCCGGTGGTATTCATCAGCACCCGCGGCGGCTACGTAATGTACTTGCCCATGGCCGCCTGGGCCATCTATATCGCCGCACTCATTACGGCAACGCGGCGCCGGTTCACCACCCGGTTGACTCTTGCCCCGCAATTCGCCGTCTTCCTGCTCTGCGCAATTCTTCTCATCAAAGTCCACGGTTCCGGGCGCCGCCACGTTGACGTCTCCATCATCGGCTCCAATCGGATTCTGCGCTCCACTGCCGCGCAGTTCTTTTCGGCACACCCAGCGCTTCCGCGCGGCGCCGGCATTCTCTGTCGAAACGATCCCTTCCCGGACGGCGACTTCGCCATGCTCTTCCTCCTCCGTTTGAAGTACGCCGACCGTTCTCTCAAAATCGATCGGCCGGGCAACCACCCGCCAGACTGGCAGCCGAACTTGCCGGACTACAATTTGGTCTTCGATTTCCACCAGCCAGTCCAAGGCAGGGTATTCTAGAATGTCCCTGGAGAAAGCCAATGCGAAGTCTTACCGCGATGCTTCTGTTCGTCACCTGTTCCGCCGCGCAAACGGATTCGGCGAAAGCGTTATTCACCGCCATCCGGAACAACGATCTGTCCGCGGTAAAGTCGATGGCCGCCAAGGAAGGCGCGGCCAATGCCCGCGGCGATCGCGACACCACGCCGCTGATGTACGCCAGTGCCTACGGCAGCCTCGAAGCCATGAAAATCCTGCTCGACGCCGGCGCTGACGCCAACCTGAAGAACTCTTTTGACGCCACCGCTTTGATCTGGAGTGTCAGCGAACCGGAAAAGGTGCGGCTCCTGCTCGACCACAATGCCGGCGTCAACGCCGCATCGAAAACCGGCCGCACGCCGCTGATGATCGCCGCCTTGCACAATGGCTCGGATCGCGTGGTTGATATGTTGCTGGCCAAGGGCGCCGACACCAAAGCGCACGACAAGGATGGCATGACGTTCCTTTGGGCCGCGGCATCTGCTGGAAATTCCCGGCAAGTGCGCATTGCCCTGGACAAAGGCGCGGACGTGAATGGAAAAGACCAGACCGGCTTCACCGCGCTGATGAACGCGGCGGCGGCTGGCGATGTAGATTCCGTGAAGCTGCTGTTATCGAAAGGCGCGGACGTGAACGCGGTTTCCGCCAAAGAAGCTTTCGGCAACGTGAAGAACGGCCCCATCAATCTGGGGAACTATTCCCCGCTATCGTTAGCCGCCGTCTATGGCCCGGCGAAAATTGTCGACCTGCTCTTGCAGGCCGGCGCGAAAGTGGATTCCCGCGACATTCGCGGGATGACGCCGTTGCATTTCGCGGTTACTACCGAGACCCAGAACCCGGAAATTGTTCGCCTGCTGTTGAAGGCCGGCGCGGACCCGTCCGCCAAATCGCTCACCGGCGAAACTGCGGTGGAGTGGGCCGCCAAGTATTCGGTGCCGGGCGTGATGAAGCTTTTGCCCGCTCATTCACCGCAAGATCCTCCCGTTACCAACGCGAAATCCCAACCCGATCTCTCCGTAAGAACTGCCGCTACCCGCAGTCTGAAGTTGCTTCAGGATGTAAGCAACTCGTTTATGAATACCGGCGGCTGCGTCGCCTGCCACGCGCAAAATCTCAACGCGTTGACCGCGCAGTACGCCAAAGCCAACGGCTTCGTGGTGGACGAACCCGGCCTAAAAGAACACCTCGCCGCCGAAAAAGCCGCCTACTCGCGCCGCGGCGACAACTTGCTCCTGCGCTTCGATGGCGGCGGCGGCATGGATTCCATCAACTACGCGCTGCTTCATTTCTCCGCTGCCGGATACCAGTCCGATCCCATGACCGATGCCATGATTCACAACCTGATCGCCGAACAAAGGGCGGACGGCAGTTGGCACAGCGGCGGCGGCGCCCGCGCTCCCATGCAGGATAGCGATATCTCCCGCACCGCCCTGGCCATCCGCGGTATCGGACAATTTATGTGGGATGGGCGCAAAGCCGATCTCAACTCGCGCCTCAATGCCG
>JANXXV010000832.1 GCA_025350445.1 Bryobacteraceae bacterium
AAACCCTGGCTCGCCTCCTCACGGCAACGGAGCCTGCGGCAGTGTCCTTTGCAGATTCGTGCCTCCTTATTCACGATATTGCGGCGGTGCCGGCCAATCCGAACGCTGTGCCACCCACAATCAGGGAGATCGACTGGTCACAAATTGTATCCAGGCTGCTCATGACCCGCATGGAAGAAGCAAGAATTGTTCACCTCAGCCCAGAGGCGGCTGCGGTCTTTGCCAGTTCCAATTCAACCAGAAAGACTACTTCCGCTTCATACCGTTCAGTATCCACATTGAAGTTGGGATCGAACTTCTTATCGGGTTTCGGCTGATACACAGTCAGCCTCGCCAGTGCCGGATCGTCAACCTTGATAACAGTAGGCAACCCGCCACCCTTCGGTGTGGTCACCGAATACATGTGCCAGGTAGGATCGATCTTAGCCGTCAGCTTCCCGCTAAACTTTCCGCCAGGGGCCACCGAAGCTGCTTGCGGCTCAAACGTCCATTGAACCGGAAGTTTCTTCTGCGCCTGCGCCGTCTGCAACCATCCCAGCGCCATCATCGCCGCAAAGATCATTGGGAGGGGTTTCACGTTAGTCCGCCGCCGACTCGGATGTAGACGACCATCGCCGCAATCCGTCTTCAATCTGCCGGTTCACATCATTGCTCGCGAACTCCGCCGCAACGCGGATCGCATTCTTGATCGCATTCGCGTTGGACCGTCCATGGCAGATGATGCAGACGCCTTTCACACCCAAAAGAGGCGCGCCGCCGAACTCGGAATAGTCCACGCGTTTCTTGAAATCGCTGTACGCTTGTTTGGACAGCACATAACCGATCTTACGCGTAATTGTGGCCTCAAGCGACTCATGCAGCATGTGCTTGATGACGTCCACCAGGCCTTCACTCACCTTAAGTGCAACATTGCCGATGAACCCATCACACACAATGACATCCGCGGCTCCGGTAAACAGATCCCGGCCCTCCACGTTACCAATGAAGTTGAGCGGAAGCGTCTTGAGAAGCGGAGTGGCGGCGCGCGTTAATTCATTGCCCTTTTGCTCCTCTTCGCCAATAGACAGCAGACCGACTTTTGGTTTGAATGTGCGAAAGATGGTCTTCGAGTAGATATCGCCCATCACCGCGAATTGCGCCAGCATCTTGGCGTTGCAATCCACGTTGGCGCCCACGTCCATCAACACGGTGGGATTACCGGAAAGGGTAGGGAACACGGAGGCAAGCGCCGGACGGTCCACGCCTTTCACCATGCCTTGCATTAACTTGGCCGTCGCCATTACCGCGCCCGTATTACCGGCCGAGACCATGCCGTGGGCAACGCCTTCCCGAACAAGCCGCGCCGCTACCCGCATGGAGCTGTCGCGCTTGTTGCGGACGGCCTTGGCGGCGCTTTCATCCATGGTGACCTGCTCGCTGGCATGGTGAATCTCGAGTAGCGATTCATCCCATCCCGCGGAGGGATGAGACCGCAACTCGGCCTCGACAACTTCGCGGCGGCCGACTAAAATCACCTTGACGCCCAACAGCTTGATTGCTTGAATAGCGCCGGTTACTTCCGATTTCGGGGCGTTGTCACCGCCCATGGCATCGACGGCGATCGTCAGCATGGATAGGGATCGGTCACAAACAGGAGGGACTATTCTTCAGCGACTTCGATGACTTCACGGCCCTTGTAATGTCCACACTTCGCGCACGCCCGATGAGGAATCTTCGGTTCGTGGCAGTTCGGACATTCTCCAATGCCCGGCAGTTTGAGATGGTCGTGCGCCCGGCGCGTCGATGTACGCCTCTGGGAGTGTCGTCGTTTCGGATTAGGCATTTACTTTTCCTTTACTAGTTCTCTAAATTCAATTTCACTTCGTGCAAGGCATGCCAGCGATCGTCGCCCGGCTTGGTATCGCAGCCACACAACGCGGCGTTGCGGTTCTGCCCGCAACGCGGACAGATCCCCCTGCAGTCTTCCCGGCAGAGTTTTTGCATCGGAAGCGTTAGCAGGATGTGTTCCCGCAGCACCTCTTCCAGCTCAATTCCGCCACCATCGTAAAAACTCGTTTCGGTGTCGCCTGCGTCGAGTCTTAGCTCACCCGGCACGTCTTCACCGGTCATCGGACGGTAAAACAGATCAAATTGCGAATTTATCGGATACCTCGTAGGTTCCAGGCATCGGTCGCAATCGCACTCCATCTCCACCTTCAACTTACCTTGAATCCGGATCTCGGCCAGCGATTCGCTGATTGACTCGGCTTCTCCGTCTACATGCAGAGGAGTTACTTGCCGGACCGCACCCTCAAGAAAATCAATCTCGCCCGGTAGAAAGTCCTTCAAAAACTGGACTTTCCGAACTTCCAATTCTTTCACACTTAGAAACACACACACCTCAGGCGTATACTGCAACGGGCGTCGAATTACAAGTATAGCAGTCTATTCGGCCGGAGGAAGAAATCGCCGGATGCACAGGTCGTAAGCGGCTCCGCCCAGCAGACCGCCAACCAGCGGACCCACAATCGGAACAATGAACATATTCGTGCCGTCCGTCAGGCCGTTGTTCCGGAAACCGGCCAGAACGGTGAACAATCTTGGTCCCAGGTCGCGCGCCGGATTGATGGCGTATCCGTGCATGGCTCCGAACGACATACCGACGGCGACCACCGTAAGCCCGACAAAAAGGGGCGCAAGATTTGACCCTGGCGGCATATTCCGCTCGTCGCTCAAGGCAAAGATCACCAGCAGCAATAGGGCGGTTCCCACTACCTGGTCGAAAAAACCCGCCATGGGAACGTCGGGAAAAGCCGGGAACGTGGTGAACACGCCTGCGGTGCGACTCAAGTCGGGATCGAACTTGAAGAATGCGGGCCGGTAGTTCAAATAGGTGAGGGCCGCTCCGCAGAAACCGCCCAGGATCTGTGCCAGCGAATAAGGAATTACTTTCGACCACGGGAAGCCGCGAAATGCCGCCAGGGTAAGCGTTACCGCGGGGTTCAAATGGGCGCCGCTGATTTTCGCGGTGAGGTAGATGGCCAGCGTGACGCCGAGCCCCCAAGCGAAGGTGATGTTGGTAAACCCGCCGTTTACCACTTCGCCGGGTACCCCTTTTCCAAACAGGACCACCATGGCGACAACGCCGGTCCCTATCAAAACCAGTACGAATGTTCCGAATGCTTCCGCGATCAGCTCAGCGAGGAGTCGATTGTTTTTCATAATAGATGGCAGTCCAAGCAGTTTACATCATTCCGGACCTCACCAGATATATTGTTTGGCTTCGGGTCTGCGATCATACCCATCCAGCACATGAACCACGCGGAGTTTCTTCAGCTTCGTGGGCGATAACTGCCCGATTGGGATATACAAAATCTTCTGCCCCATGCGCGTCGCAATGGAGCGGAAGACGGAACGAGGCGGCTTCGCAGCCACATACACAACCAGCTTCTCCACCGAGTAATCGATCCCTGCCATCAACAAACGTTCG
>JANXXV010000841.1 GCA_025350445.1 Bryobacteraceae bacterium
CCAATGAGTTCCCCAACAAAGGCCCGAGCGGGGGCTCGGGCCGCCGGCGGGGGCGTCCGCCCTACCCCAAATGAAATTCCTGTCCGATGCCGTGCACCACAATCCGTTTCGATTGGGCGCCAGCCGCATTCTGCAGCCGCTCCAGAGGCTCCGCTACAGGCTCACGGCTCAGTTGGAAAGTGGAATGGTGAACCGGTAGAACGTGTTCCGCGCGGGCTTCCTGCGTCATGCGCCACGCCTGTTCCGGATTGCAGTGATAGTGAATCCACGGATTGTAGGCGCCAATCGGCATGATGGCAAGATCCACGGAACCAGAATCCGCAACGCCGCGCAGCTTATCCGTATTGGCGGTATCGCCGGCGAACAGCACACGGTAGCGGCCCACTCGGAGAAGGTATCCGTTGTAGCCGCGAAACGTATCTGTGCGTACCCGGGCTCCCCAATGATTCACTTCCAGACCACGGATAGTAGCGGGGCCCACCTGCCGCGCCTCGCCCCACTTCAATTCCGAAACAGTCTTGTATTTTGAAACCCGCAGCAGATCGCTGGTCTGCGTGGCGGTCACCAAGTCCACATGTTTCGACTCCAATCGCCGCAACGACGGAATGTCAAAATGATCCATGTGCGCGTGCGAGAGCAGGATCAGATCCACCTCCGGCAACTCCGGAATTTCCAGCGCAGGCGCAACCATTCGCTTTACTCCCAGCGTTGTTAAGCCAAGATTGATTCCCGCCCGATCGCTAAATGCCGGGTCGGTGATGATCGTGAATCCGTCGATTTTCAAGAGCGTGGTGCTGTGTCCCAACCACGCCACATGCAGGCCTTGATCGGGCCAGTGTTTCACATCCGGAACCGCCGGCGGCGGTGCAATGTCCCGCTTCCATTCCGCCGCATACTGGTTCCAAAAACTGGGGGCGGCCCGATACAAGAGTGCTCCCGCGGTGGCCATTCCCGCTGTTCCAGCTCCCAGTATCGTGCGCCGTTTCCAGTCGCTCACCATCCGAAACGCTCCTCTTTCCACGGATCGCCATTCCTGTGATAACCGTTGCGCTCCCAGAATCCCGGCCTGTCCTCACGAATAAATTCAATGCCGGAAATCCATTTCGCACTCTTCCACGCATACAGCCGCGGAACAATGCCTCGCGCCGGGCCTCCGTGTTCCAGGCTGATCGGCTCATCATCGTGAGTCAGAGCGATAAGCGCGTCTTCGGCCAGGAATTCGTTCGCCGGCAGATTGGTGGTCCAGCCAAAATCGTAGCCGTGCGCGACTACGAAATTCGCCTCGGGTAACAGCCCCCCGGAGCGCTCGACCAATTCGCGGGTCGACACGCCTTCCCATACATTGCCTAACCGCGACCATCGCGTGACGCAATGGAAATCGGAAAACACTTTCACCCGCGGCAGCTTCTGAAACTCTTCCCAATTCCATTCCACAGGTTTGGCTACCAGACCATCTACGCGGAATCGCCATTTCTCAAGTTCGATTGAGGGCGGCCCTCCGGCGTCGAGGACGGGCCATTTTCTAGTTCGCGATTGGCCTGGAGGAATTCGCTGTTCACGGAGCGTATCGGGGCTCACAATCACCCCTGACGGTACATTCGCAGCCGTAAGAATCGGGTCGCGCTGGAGTTTCGGATCGGCTTCAAACACTCGGGTATCATTCCCCTACGGAGTAGATGCTTCAGGCCGCCTTTTCGATCTGCACAAGTTTTGCCCCATTGGCGGCAGGCGCCGCGAACGACAAAACATTCATCGGACAGACAGTTACACAAATCCCGCAACCGATGCAGGAGCTATTAAAGTTGGTGATCTCCTCCTGCTTCAGCGCGAAACGCATCACGTCGATGCCCACCTGGCAGTTTCTGGAACAGTCTTCGCAGGCGATGCATTTGGCGTTGGCCTGAATGGCAAAGCGGCTCACCTTGAACCGGGTGAACACGGCGCTGAATAGCTCCATCATCTTCGCCAGCGGGCACCAGTAGCGGCACCAGACTTTTCCGCCGAAGAATGGATATAGGGTAACGGGTAGAATCCCAACCAGCCATGTATCCGCGATCAGATGGTAGTAATCGATGCCGATATCGGCCGGTGCGCGGAAGATCGTCACCGCATCTTTCGTCAGGATCATCACCGTAATAGCCACTGCGGCCAGAAAGACAACCAGGTTCATCCGTTCCCAGCGAATGCTGGTGTCACCCTTCGGCGAAAGATGACGCCAGCGGTCGCCGAGCGTTTCCGCAAGTCCGCCGCAGCCGCAGATCCAGGAGCAATATCGTTTGCCGTGGAACAGCACCAGGATAGGAATGAAGACGAAACTAAGTAGCGCTCCCCACACGATCCACACGCGGTTCGCATCTCCAAAAAACGTATAGAAGAACAGCGGCCAGGCGTAGATCAGGCCATAAGACCTCCACGCATCGCGGGCGAAGGCGGGGTCTTGCGCGAGCTTTGTTCCCAACCACTGATATTCAACCAGCCATCGGAACAGGAACTCCGGAATCAGGAAGAAGAACAGCCACTGAAACCCGATCAGTGAAACATAGCGCCAGATCTGGAATTTGTCTTTTCGATCAACGCCCCAGCGCTTCATCGCCTGAATTCCGAAGACGGTCATCACGGCGGTGTAGAGCACGGTGTACCAGAACGACCACGGCCGGTGGAAGAATGTGAAGGCCTGCGCGCCCCATCCACGATACGGCCAGAATTCGTGGCCTTCACCCTGCTTCACGCCGTAGATCGTATACGCGATGACGAACGACAGCGCCAGCCAGGCGAATCGCGACGCGGTCCATTCGTTCTCCAGCCGCAGCCCGGCGGAGTGCAGAAATTCGGTCGGCGGCTTCGAACCGATCAGCACGAATGCGTGGTCGAAGGGCCGTTCGCCGCCCGGGTCTAAGGTGTACGTCGCGCCGCCGAAGCGAGTCACGCGCGAGTTCAGCAAAACTTCCACCTGGCCACGCGCCACCGCCTCATTGAGCTTGCGCTCGTTCGCCTTCGAAACCCGATAGAAGTTCGCGCCCCGATACGATAGCGTCACCCTGCTATGCGCGGCCAGCGCGACCGCCGCTTCGATAGCGCTATTGCCGCCGCCCACCACCAAAACCGTCTTGCCGCTGTAAGTCTTCGGATGGTAGAGCCGATAGTGGACTTTGTCCGAATCTTCGCCGGGAACGTCCAACTTCCTGGCGTCTCCGCTTTTCCCAATGGCGACGATAACCCGGCGCGCGTGGTAAACGCCCTTCGCAGTGGTGATTTCGAAATCCAACCTGCCGCGCTTTGTTACACCGGTGACGCCTTCGCCAAGGCGTACATCGAGCCGGCTCAACTCAATATCGGAGCGCCAGCGTACCACCAGATCTTCTTTACTGGCCTCTTCCAACCACAGGCGACCCATCGCCGGCCGGTCTTCGGGTTCCGTGTAAATCCACTTGCCCTCAGGCAGGTTATCGATGGTGTTCGCGAGTTTGCTCTTCTCAAGAACGATCACCCGCAGACCAAGCTGTTGCAGCTCAAGCGCCGCCGTGAGGCCCGCCGCGCCCGCTCCGGCGACTACCACGTCGTAAACAGCCGGATCGCCGCCGCGCGCATCCGCTCGGGCAGCGATGTGATGCGCAACCGCATAACCCTGCTCCATGGCCAGTTTCACTACCGGAGCCCCGGCCAGTTCGCCCGCTATATAGATCCCAGGGACGTTGCTCTCATGGTGATCGTTCACCACGGGCCTGGGTGAAGGCATGTTCGGGCTGTTGAGAATGCCCATTGCGAACTGTCGCATACGCTCTAACATCCGGGATCACTTCCATTCTATTCCCGTGAGAACTTTCCCCGCCGGTTTTCACTACTGTCATATGCGAATCCTCAGGTTGAGTGCGGCGTTTCTGGTTCTCTTCGCCATCGGGCCGTCGCGTTTGGCAATTGCCGCGGAAGGGTTTCATGCGGATTACGTGGGGGGCACGGTTGCTTCGCTGGCCACCAAGACGGATGGAATACTCAAGACGAGCGGTGAAGAATTTCTGGCATTCAATGCTAAGAAGAATCAGGTGCAAGTCAGCTATGCGAAGATCAACCTGCTGGAATACGGCCAGAAGGTGGACAGGCGGTACATGGCTGCGTTCCTCTTATCGCCGCTGTTCCTGCTTAGTAAGAGCCGTCGGCATTTCCTGACGGTAGGCTACGTCGACGATACGGGTCATCAGCAGGCAATGGTATTTCAAGTGCCCAAGGGCAGCGTTCGCGCGGTGCTGGTAAGCCTGGAAGCGCGAACGGGTCTCAAGGTGCAGTTTCAAGATGGCGACGCGCGTAAGTCGGGGAAGGGTTAGCTCAATTGTGAAGAAACCACTCCGTCGCGGTCGCGGTTCGGATTGCGTGACCGAGCCACGCGCGCCGGCAAATGGCCCAACCAAGTGGTTTCAGTTGCCGGTTCTTGCGCTGATCTCCGCGTGCGGTTGCTTCGCGCAGGACCAGGAACTGCTGGCCGTGCGGCGCGTGTTTGTCGAGCAGCTCAACGGAGGTGATTCCGCCTACCAGATTCGCGACCTGATCATCAGCGCAATTCAGAATTCGAAGTTGTTCGTGCTGACGGAAAACAAGAACCGGGCCGATGCCATCCTGCGTGGATCGGCGGAGGACACGGTTTTCGAAGATACGTTCAGCTCTAGCGATAGCCTCAACGCGCGGGCATCCGGCGGGTCGCTTTCCGCCACCACTTCGAAAAGCAACACCGGGCTA
>JANXXV010000847.1 GCA_025350445.1 Bryobacteraceae bacterium
CTCCGACTCCGACTCCAACTCCAACCCCGGTACCAACCCCAGCTCCAACCCCAACCCCGACCCCGGCACCTCCGTCCAGCCCGGTCTACGTCGTCATTAACGCTCCGGCGCGTTCCAGCGTCACCCAGACCCCGTTCACTTTAAGCGGCACGTCATCCAGTTCGATCGGAATTGCCCGCGTAAAGTGGGTGAACTCCAAAGGCGGATCCGGTATTGCAAGCGGAACTGCAACTTGGATGGCGGCTATCGCTTTGCAGGACGGCGATAATTCGATCACCGCGACCGCAGTGGGGTCCGACGCGACCGAGGCGTCACAAACGGTGGTCGTCTCCTACTCCCACGGGAGTCGCGACGTGACGGCGCCGTCATTAACGATTGAGAATCCGTCTACAACCAGCGTCGCCACAAATCATGCCGTAATTGCCGTCACCGGGACAGCACAGGACAACGTAGGCGTAGTCGAGGTCTCGTGGACCAATTCGACCGGCCCCTCGGGGATTGCCAATGGAACCACCAACTGGTCCACCGGGGAGATCCCCTTGCTGGTCGGCGACAACCGGATCACCATCCGCGCCAAAGACGCGGCCGGAAATACGGGGTGGCGGGCGCTGGTGGTTACGCGCCGTTAGACAAGCGGCTATTCGCCGAACAGCTTGGCGAGCTTGGAACCTTTTACGATGATGGTCTCGGTGCGCTCAGGCCCGGTGGAAACGCTGCCCACCTCCACCCCGGTGCTTTTTTCGAGAAACGCGAGATACATCTTGGCTTTGTCGGGAAGATCCTCAAAGCGGCAGACTCCGCGGGTCTTTTGCTTCCAGCCCGGGAACATCTGGTAGACGGGTTCGATCTCTTCCAGGCCGCGGTTGGTGGCCGGCATCTCAACCGTCCGCACGTTGCCGCACTTGTAGCCAACGCACACGGGAATTTCGTCGAGTTCGTCCAGAACATCCAGCTTGGTGACGATCAGGCTGTCGAACCCGTTCACCATGGCGGTGTAGCGGAGCAACGGCACGTCGAACCAGCCACAGCGGCGCGGACGGCCGGTGACCGATCCAAACTCGTTGCCCGCTTTGCGAATGCGATCTCCGGCTTCGTCCAATGCCTCGGAGGCAAACGGGCCGCTACCTACGCGGGTGATGTAGGCCTTGGAAACGCCGATAATGCCGTCGATCCTGGTTGGCGGGACGCCCGTTCCGGTGCATGCTCCACCGGCCGTCGCGCTGGACGACGTCACGAACGGATAAGTGCCGTGATCAATGTCGAGCATGGTTCCTTGAGCACCCTCAAACAGGACGCTCTGCCCGGCCGCAATCGCATCGTTCAGCAACTTTGCGGTGTCGCAAACCATGGGCCGCAGGCGCTGGCCGAATTCCTGGTACTGCTGGCGGATACCGGCGAAATTGATGGTGTCTTCAATGTGGAAAGCCTTGGCGATGGTGGCCTTGTCCGCCGCCAGATTTTCGTATAGCTCATCGTAGTTGTGGCCGTCCACCAGATCCGCCATGCGGATGCCGCGGCGGCCGATCTTGTCTTCGTAACAGGGCCCGATGCCGCGCGAGGTGGTACCGATCGCCACGCGGTCGGCGCGGCTTTCGGAAATTTTCTCTGCCAGGCGATGAAACGGAAAAATCACGTGCGCGCGGTTGCTGATCGATAATTGATCTTCCACGCGGATGCCCAGGTCTTCCAGCATCTTCATTTCGTCCAGCAGCGCCGACGGGTCCACCACCACGCCATTTCCGATAACGGCACGAACGCCGGGCCGCAGAATCCCGCTTGGAATCAACTTCAGGATAAACTTTCTGTCGCCAATGAAAACGGTGTGGCCGGCGTTGTGGCCGCCTTGATAGCGCGCCACCACTTGAAATCGATCGGAGAAGAGATCTACCATCTTTCCCTTCCCCTCATCCCCCCATTGCGCACCGAGTATGATTACGTTACTCATGGGTGGTTCCGTCTATAACTGCATTGAGAAATTCCATTATCAGGCCCAAAACCTTCAATTGTAGCGCAGCCGGCCTGTCGCCTTGGACCAGCGGTATGTTAACCTCGAAAAGATGCAGCTTTCCGACATTTTCCTGGCACTGGGAGAGGCCAAGTTTGAACAAATTCTCCGCAGTGTGTCCATTGGAAAACTGAAGACTTTCCAACTTTACGAGCGCGTGAAACTGCGCTTTCACCTGAACAAACTCAATGGGGAGAGCCTGCGCAAGGCCGCTCCACGGCTTTATGCGCGCATCGCCGAAAAGGATGAGGACTTCGCCACCGACATTGCTCAGACGGTGCTGGTCTCTCATCTGGACATGATCAAGGCGGTGCTCGATTTTCAGGGCATCCCGCATGAAGACGGCTTTTTCGCCAAGGATATGGACGCGACCGGCAAACTGACCGATGGCTGGCAGCAGCGGGTCTACGACGAGTTCCAGACGAAGTTTCCGGAGCCGGTTCTGGTTTTCTACATCAACCACCTGGATTGGGAACTGAATAAGTCTACCCGGACATTCAATCCAACCGGCGCCGCCGTGAGCTAGGGCGATGGATATCTTCACCGCAGCCGAAAAAGGGGAGATCGGGGTGATCACCGAGCTGTTGTCGGCGGACCCGTCTCTGGTGGGCAAACATCGGGAAGACGGCTGGACGGCGCTGCATCTGGCCGCCTACTACGGGCGTCCGGAAGCCGTCGGGCTGCTGCTGGCGCGTGACGCGGACGTAGGCTTGCGGTCCTCGAACAGTATGGAAAATACGCCGCTGCACGCTGCCGTAGCGGGCCGGCAATTCGAGTCGGTCAAGTTACTTCTTGAAAACGGAATCGACGTGAACGCAACGCAGCACGGCGGTTGGACGGCGTTACATGCCGCTGCCCAAAACGGCGACACCAGACTGGCCGAATTGCTGCTGGCGAATGGGGCCGATCGGGAAGCAGTGAGCGAGAACGGAAGCACCGCACTATCCTTGGCCACAGCGGGCAAGCACACCGAAACAATCGAACTGCTGAGCCGTAAATAAAACATGGACGAACTGCAATCACTTTCCCGCGACGCGCTGCGGCGCATCGAATCGGCAGCATCGCCTGCGGCGCTGGAAGAAATCCGTATTGAAATTCTCGGCCGCAAAGGCAAACTGACCGAGATCAGCAAAGGCATGGGCAAGCTTTCGCCCGCCGAGCGCGCGGAAACCGGGAAACAACTAAACCTGTTTAAGCAGGAAGTCGAAGGTAAACTCGAAGCCAGGAAGGCGCAGTTCGACGCCGCGGCCCTGACGGCGCGGCTGAATTCCGAATGGTTGGACCTGACTTTGCCGGCGCCTGGAGTGCTGCCGGGCAGCATTCATCCCATTACGCGGATTCAGACGGAGATCGAGCAGCTCTTCGTCTCACTCGGCTTCGACGTGCTGGATGGACCCGAAGTGGAGACCGAGTACAACAATTTCGACGCGCTGAATATTCCGCAAGACCATCCGGCGCGCGATATGCAGGATACGTTTTGGCTGAGCGGCGGCCACCTGCTGCGCACCCATACATCGCCGGTGCAGATTCGCGGCATGAAGACGTTGGACCTGCCGCTGCGCATGATCGCGCCGGGCCGTGTGTTCCGCAACGAGGAAGTGGATGCCTCGCACGAACACACGTTCTATCAGTTGGAAGGGATGATGATCGATCGGGATGTGTCGGTGGCCAATCTTATCTACTTCATGAAGACGTTGTTGAGCGCCGTGTTTGGCCGCGAAGTGACCGTGCGGCTTCGTCCCGGCTATTTCCCGTTCGTGGAACCGGGGTTTGAACTCGATATCCACTGCCTGATCTGCGGCGGTCCGGGCTGCCCCGTGTGCAAGCACAGCGGCTGGGTGGAACTTCTGCCCTGCGGCCTGGTGCATCCGAACGTTCTGAAGATGGCGGGAATCGACTCGGAAGTCTGGGGCGGATTTGCTTTCGGTCTGGGCCTGACGCGGCTGGTAATGATGCGCTACGGCATCGACGACATCCGGTGGCTGCAAAGCGGCGACCTGCGATTCGCAACCCAATTTTAAGGATCGGCCGAAGTGAAGTTTTCCTATAACTGGATCAATGAGCTTGTAGACGGCCTCGACGCCGGCGCCCAGGAGCTAAGCCGCCTGATCACCATGAAGACGGCCGAGAGCGACGGGGTCGAGCCCTACGGCACGCACCTGGCAACCGTGCGCGCGGCCCGCGTGCTGTCAGCCGAACCGATTCCAGGCAGCAAGAATCGGAAGGCCGTCGTTGATACCGGCAGCGGGAACGTCACCGTGGTCTGCGGCGCTCCCAACTGCCGCGCCGGCATTGTGACGGCGTATGTCCCCAGTGGAACCGTGCTCGACGGGCGCGAAATTCGCAAGGCCACCATCGGCGGCGTCGAGAGCGATGGCATGCTGGCCAGCGGCCAGGAACTGGGCATCAATCGCGATCAGGACGGAATTCTGGAACTTGATTTGCAGGCCGGCGATTCGTTGCCATGCAAGCCGGATGCTGTAATTGAAATCGACAACAAGTCGCTGACGCACCGGCCGGATCTGTGGGGGCATTACGGGATGGCTCGCGAAGTGTCGGCAATTCTGCGCAAGCCGCTGATCGATCCGGTGCGCGCCGCAGCCATTCCCGATGGACCCGCGCTGATCGATATCGCCATTGAGAATTTCGACCTGTGTCCGCGATACAGCGCGTTGCTTTTCGAGAACGTCACCGTGCAGCCGTCGCCGCTCTGGCTGCAATCCCGGCTGCAGGCGATCGGGCTGAACCCAATCAATAACATTGTCGATGTGACGAACTTCATCATGGCGGAACTGGCTCAGCCGATGCACGCCTTCGATGCGGAGAAAATCCGCGGCGGAACCATCTTCGTCAGAAGCGCGAAGCCCGGCGAGGTGTTCACGGCATTGAACAACGAGCGGTACGAATTGAGTGCCGCAAACCTGGTGATTGCCGATGAGGGTGGACCGATTGCGCTGGCGGGCGTGATGGGCGGGCTCGATAGCGCCATCGGCAGCGGCGCCACTAAGCTGATATTCGAGAGCGCCTGTTTCCATGCCGGAAGCGTTCGGAAGACGGCGTCCGCGCTGAAGTTGCGGACGGACGCCTCCATGCGTTTCGAAAAGTCGCAGGATCCGGAAAACACCGTCCGCGGGTTGGCAAGAGCGGTCGATTTATTGCGGGAAGTATCGCCGGGCATTCGGCTGGTTGGCGGGCTGGCCGATGAGTATCGTCCGCTGCCGGTGCTGCCACCGATTGAACTTCCACTCGATTGGCTGGACCGCAAGCTGGGGCGTACGCTACCGGCGCAAGAGGTGCGAAATATTCTGGAGGCGCTGCAGTTTGGCGTAACCGAAACGGCGCCGCGTGTTTTCACGGTGACGGTGCCCAGTTGGCGCGCTACCAAAGACGTTTCCATGAAGGACGATCTGGTGGAGGAAGTGGGGCGCATGATCGGCTATGCGTCCATCACGCCGCAGGCCCCGGCTGTGGCCGTGCGACCGCCGTTGATGAACAAACAGCGTGCGTATCACAATAAGATTCGCCAGATGGCGGCGGCGCAGGGCTTCACCGAAGTGTATAATTATTCGTTCCTCAGCCATCAAGCCGTGCGGGCGTTCGATCTGGATCCCGCGGACCACATCCGCGTTGCCAATCCGATTGCCGAAGACCAGAGCCTGATGCGCATCAGCCTGATTCCGGGGATCGCGAAGAACATCGGGGAGAATGCGAAGTATTCCGATTCCTTCCGGCTCTTCGAAATCGGCCGCGAGATTCATAAGCGTGATGAGGGATTGCCGGACGAAATTACGCACTTCGCGGCGGCTGTGTATGCGAAGGAAGATTCAACCGCGGGGCTTTTCGAACTGAAGCGTTTGGCGGAATGCATTGCAGCGGGAGTTGAAGTGCAACCCGCCGCGGCCCGCGCTTTTGAGCACCCGATGCGCACCGCGGACGTCTTGCTGCATGGCACGGTGATCGGGCGTCTTTTCGAGGTGCACCCAAAGATCGTTGAGACCGGGCGAGCGTCGATTCTTGACATCGATCTGGACCGACTGGATGGTTTGCAATCCACCGACAAGCGCTATCGTCCGGTGAACCGGTTCCCGTCGAGCACCTTCGACCTTTCGGTCGTCGCCGGAGTGCGCGATCTGGCCGGCAACATTCAGAAGCAGCTTGTGACGCTGGCGGGGTCCGGGCTGGAGCACATCGAGTTCGTGCGCCAGTACATCGGACCGCCGCTGGCGGACGGTAAGAAGAGCGTGTCGTTCCGCCTTACGTTGGCGGCGCCTGGCCGTACGCTTTCTTCCGATGAGATTACGGCATTCCGCACCACGATAATCGAAGGCATGCGCGGCCACGGCTACGATCTGCGGGTGTGACCGCCGCCAGGACGGCGGGGCCCCGGCTCCGCAGCCAGCCGCCGGCTGGCATCCGCACTCCGGAAAGCCGAGGCTGGGGCCTCCACGCGGACCTGGGGTCCTCCGTTCAAAATGCTCTCTAGACACTGCCGCTAGCTGGGCTTAACGGAAACAGTGGCCCGGCTGTTGCCCCAAACAACTTCAAGCACTCCAGGGTCCTTGAGAGTGATCTTCAAAGTCTCAGCCGCGGCCGGCAAATTGGCAACCTTCATAGAGATCCGTCCCAGGTCTTTCGATTCGTCGTACTCGGTTCCCCACTGGCCGGTTTGCTTGTTCACAATCAACTTCCATTCGCTCTCACCGCCGATCAGGTATAGCGTGTAGACGCCCTTCGGTACCTTGAGGTCTCCGATCGCCAAGTCGGTTTCAGTGGTTAAGGTAGTAGCCGAATCGGCGCCCAAACGCCACACGGAACCATTCGGAATGAGTCCGCCTTCCACTTTCCTTCCACGCGCCGAGGGCGCATTATATTCGATGGTGATCGCTTTTCCAGCGATCGTGAGGCTGGTGTCCGCCGGCGGACTGAGCTTATTCTGCGTCACTTTCCGATTGCCGGTAGCAGCAGACAGCATCATGACAGCGACGGCTCCGGCCGCAAAACAATAGATAATTTTCACCCGATGAGTCCTCTCGTAGGACAGAGTAGCACGGCCCCCACATGATAAACTCAGCGCGGAAGAATATGACGAATTCGACAGGCCTATCGAGAAGACAATTTGCACTCATCGGCGGCGCGGCGGTAGCTGCCAGCCGGGCGGATGCCGCCGGCATTACCGCGCGACAGGTGATCGAGCGCATTCAAAAGAATGTCGGCGTCCCATGGCGCACTGAGACCGTCGACACGTTCAAGGCGGGCAATCCAGACTCCACCGTGAAAGGGATTGTGACTTCGTTCAGCGCCACGTTGGAGGTGATGCAGCGCGGCGCCGCCTCCGGCAAGAATCTCTTCATCGTGCATGAACCCACTTTTTACAATCACCAGGATTCGGTTAAAGACCTTGCCGGGGATCCGGTGTACACGGCGAAGCAGAACTTCATCGACAAGCACGGCCTGGTGGTGTGGAGATTTCACGATCATTGGCACGCGCGCCAACCCGACGGAATCTTCGAAGGGATGACGGAAGCCCTTGGCTGGGAGAAGTTCCGCGATGCGGAGAACCGGCGGATGTTCGCGATGCCCGCGACGACGCTTGAGACGCTGGCGAAAGACATTCAGAAGCGGCTGCGGATCCGAACCATGCGCGTGATGGGCGATCCGCAATTGAAGGTGAGCAAGGTGGGGATGAGCCCTGGATTTGGAGACGCGCGGGGCGTGATGCGCATGATCGAGCGTCCGGATCTGGATGTATTGATCATTGGCGAATCCCGCGAATGGGAAGGCGTGGAGTACATGCGCGATGCGTTAACGCTGGGCCGGAAGAAGGGCCTGCTCATCCTGGGCCATGTGCCGTCTGAAGAGAGCGGCATGAAAGAGTGCGCGCGATGGTTGAAGACCTTTGTGCCGGAGGTGCCCGTAGAATTCATCCCATCGGGCGAGCCGTTCTGGACGCCTACGGTTTAGGCAGCGTATAGAACTGATAGTTGTAGCTCCACTTGTGCGTCTTGCCGGGCTCCACTGAGAATTCGATGTAGGGCTCGAGCGAAAACACCGTATGGATGGACCAGAAAACCATCTTCGACAGAGGCTGGTCGCCGGTGATGTGCACTCCCGCGCCGGCGCTGCGGTTCTCCATGTGGAAGTCGTAATCGGACGGCGTCTTGCCGAAGCCTTCGAATTCTTTGTAGGCGCGGTCGCCCTTCACCAGTTGCTTGACGTAACCGATTTCACGCGTTCTCACTTCGGTCAATCCGTCTTGCGCGGGCTTGGACTCCCGCAGATCGAATGGGAACTTTATTATCGACTCCGGGCCTGTAGGCTTACCGTCAATCACGAAGAAGTTGTGGTTGTATTGCGACGTGCGGATTTCCTTCTTACCTGTGTTCTTAAGCGCGTGTTCAATCACCATCTCCGGCTTGTTCTTCACCAGCCGGATGGTCTTGGTATATTCGTAGGCGTAGCCGTTCTTGTCGTTGAGCTCATGCACGAAAGCGATCCAGTCCTTACCGGTGCGAACTTTGCGCTTGCCGGGATCGACAATTTCATACGTCTTGAAGGCCTCATACTTCGGTTCCTCCGGCTTCCTCACCACACCCACGCCGATGCGGATGAAATTACCGCCGGGCGCAGCCTCAGCGTATCCCAGACCGGCATTGTCGGTTTTGAATTCCTCCACGGGACCCATGATGGCGTCGTGGAGTTTCGGATCGTAGCGTTCAAACCACTGGCCGAAAAATTCATGATCCAACGTGCGCAGACTATAGATCACGCCGGACCAATCAAACCGGGTTCCCTGATAGTATCCATGTTCGGAATCGGGCAGATAGAACTTCGCCGTCACCACGCCGTTTGAAATTTCCGCTTTTGGAAATTCCGCTCCGGCCGCGAGCACCGCGCTGAAACAAATTCCGAATAGAGATCGCTGGAACATGAAAGCCTCCGAGACGATTACGATATCACGCCGCGCCGGCTCTGCCGAACCAGGTGCGCCAGACCGCGTCTACCAGGGCGTGCATCATGGCCGGCGCCATCAACGTTCCGCTAGCCGCGAATACACTGCCGTAAAACCATCCGGCGATGGAGGCCACAATCACGTACCGCCAGTTTGGCGCCGGCGCGAGCAGAATGTGGCTGAGACCGAAGGCGAGCGAAGCGAACAATCGCGCGCGTCTGTGTGATCCCAGCGTCCGCGTCATCAGGTTCTGCAGAATCCCGCGGAAAAAGAATTCCTCCAACAATGCGATAAAGAGGAAGATGGTGATGTAGTCGACGCAGAATTTCCAGACCCCTTGCCACCGCGGGCTCCAGACGGACAAGTGCAGTAGGGAACCAAGCGGAACGGCGATCAAGGCGAACAAGGCAAAATGTTTGATGGTCTCGCGCAGGCCGAAGAGAGAAATGGAAAACCGGTAACCCGTTCCGGGCGTGCGCCGCAGCGCCAACCAACACCAAACGGCCACACCCAAAGTGAACAGGCGCGCCATGAAATCCAGATTCACCGGCTTTGTCCAGATGCCTGTCTCCCAACGCAGAATCACGGGGATCGTCAACCAGAGCCACGCTAGCGCGTCCTGCCACATGAAACGATCAGGCTCTTGCACCGGGAACGCGATGAAGACCGCCATGGGCACGGCGGCCAGCAAGGCAAGCTTTGTGAACGCCATCCAGTGAAAGTCGTTGTTCGCCGCCGCGTAGATCAGATACGGACAAAACAGGAGCCCAACTGCCCAGGCCCGGCGAACCGCGAAGAAGCCGGGGACCAGCAGCAGCACGAACAAACCGAGAAAGCAGGTGTAGATGCCGGTCGCCGCCGGAATCGGGATCGAATACCGGCGAACATAACCGAGTGCAACCGCGCCGAAAAACAGAGCGGCTAAAGCGGCGATGGCAGCGAACACCTTCGCGGACCGGTCAAACCATGTACATGCCACCGTTGATCTCGATGGTCTGTCCGTAAATGTAGCGGCTTGCATTCGAGCAAAGAAACAGAATAGTATCCGCGATTTCTTCATTCGTGCCCAGGCGTCCTGCAGGTGTAGCGGCAAGCATACCATCGAGCATCTGGCGATTCGAATACTTTTCGTGGAAGTAATTGTCCACCGTGCCCGGGCTCACCGCATTCACGCGAATTCCGTGCGGCGCCAGTTCCTTCGCCATTCCCTTCGTGATACACGCAACCGCGGCCTTCGCGGCGGCGTACATGGTGGCGCCGGGGCCGCCGCCGTTCCTGGCAGCGATGGAACTTAGGTGGATGATGATGCCGCCCTTCTGTTCGATCATGTGGGGCGCCACCGCCTGCGAGATGAACCAGAGGCTCTTCACGTTCAGATCCATCACGCGATCATAGGTATCGAACGACATCTCCACCAGCTTTTCCCGTTTCACCAGGTGTCCGGCGTTATTGATCAGAATATCCACCTTCGGGGCCGTAGCTTTCAGCTCACCGATGAACTCGTGAATCCCGGCGGGAGTGGACAAATCGCCGCCGATGATCTCCGCCTTTGCTCCGGCTGCCTGCACCGCCGCCAGCGTCTCCTCAGCACCTTGCTTATAGCCGTTGTAGTGGAGCACCACGCGGCTCACTCCGTTCTTCGCCAGCACAATCGCCGTGGCCGCGCCGATGCCTCTTGAGGCGCCGGTAACCAGCGCTGTCTTGCCTGTAAACTCTGCCGTCATTTGTTCTCCTGATTGTCAACAATGGCCAGTGGGCGAATGGGCGCGCCCGTTCCGCCGCGAATCTTCAGCGGCGCGGCCATGAATACAAAAGTATAAACCCGATCG
>JANXXV010000866.1 GCA_025350445.1 Bryobacteraceae bacterium
CTACTTCGGCCGAGCCTGGATAAGCCACTGTGCCCGCGCCCCGCACAACTAGCATGCAACTATCGTCCACGGCAAGCGAAGGATCGTTGATCCGCTTGCGATAGTCCTCGGGACCATCGAATACAATGGCGCGCGCAGTGAAGCAGTCTTCCGATCCAGGGGTGGACAGATAGCGCTTGCGGAATTCCGGGCTGATCACCGACGTCTTGACCAGCGCGGAGTGGAACAGGTTTCCGGAAACCACCATGAAGCCCGCATCCTCCATCAACGGCGTTTCATACGTGCGAATTACTTTCCGATCCACGCTGCGTGCTTCGCGATAATTCTCGCCCACCGTCTTGCCGGTCACGGTCAAGGCGCCTTCGTGGATTTTACCGGCTTGCATCAGTTCGCCGAACACGGCCGGAACACCGCCGGCGCGGTGGTAGCCTTCGCCCAGAAACTCTCCCGCCGGTTGCACATTCACCAGCAGCGGGATTTCATGTCCAATCGTTTCCCAATCGTCCACTTCCAGCGGCACGCCAATGTGCCGGGCGATGGCGATCAGATGCGGCGGGCAGTTGGTGGAACCGCCGATGGCCGAATTCACCACAATCGCATTTTCAAATGCTTCCCGCGTCAGCACGGCACTGGGCGTCAGATCCTCATGCACCATGCCCACAATCCGTTTGCCGGTCTTGTGTGCCATCTTGGCGCGTTCACCGTAAGGCGCCGGAATGGCCGCGCATCCCGGCAGAGACATTCCCAACGCTTCGGCCAACGAGTTCATCGAAAGCGCGGTACCCATGGTGTTGCAGTGCCCGGCGCTGGGAACGGAAGAGCAGACAATCTCAAGCAATTCCTGATCGTCGATCTCGCCCGCGGCCAGTTGCCGCCGCGCTTCCCACAGCGCCATGCCGGATCCCGCCAGCTTGCCCTTGTAGTAGCTGTCGATCATCGGCCCGCCCGATAACACGATCGCGGGCAGGTTCACCGTGGCCGCCGCCATCAGGCACGCCGGCGTGGTTTTGTCGCAGCCGGTCATCAGCACCACGCCGTCCAGCGGGTAGCCGCACAGCACTTCCACAATGCCCAGGTAGGCCAGGTTGCGGTCCAGCGACGCAGTGGGGCGGCGGCAGCTTTCCTGAATCGGGTGCACCGGAAATTCAAACGGGATTCCGCCGGCATCGCGGATGCCGTCCTTCACGCGGCTGACAAGCTGCATGTGGATGCGGTTGCACGGCGTAAGATCGCCTCCGGTTTGGGCGATGCCGATCACCGGGCGTCCCGATTGCAGTTCCTCCCGCGTGATGCCGTAGTTGTTGAACCGCTCCAGATACACGGCGGTTTCGCCGGGCTCCGTCATGTCGTTAAACCAGATCTCGCTACGGAGTCGCTTTCGTTCGTGGTTGCTCATAAGGAATAAGTCGCAGTATACCCGGCTCTAGTGGCGCGTCCCGCTTGAGCCGGCCTGTCCGGCGGCGAGATCACCCAACCCCAGCTTGCGGTGAAACAATTCAAATACCAATCGATAGCATTGAAAAGCCAGCGCCGGATCGTAGCGCGATCCTTCATCCCGCAGGAAAGCATGCGCGCCGTTCACTTCATGCCACTGGAAGCGCAGGTTCGCCTCCTCCAGCCGCGCGCGGATCAGGTTGCGCCCTTCCAGCGGCACGTGCGGATCCTGGCGGCCGAAGACGTGCATCAGCTCGCCCTTGATCTCTACTGCGCGCGCCAGCGAGTCGTCGTGCATGCCCTTGCCCAGCCCGCCTTTGTGAATATCGGTGGCGTAAAAGCACGCGGCCGCCAGTACGTCCGCATTCATTGCCGCGCGAAACGCCAGGTGCCCGCCGATGCAGATGCCCATCACGCCCAGTCGTCCGGTGCAGCTTGGGTGCAAGGCCAGGAAGTCCAGCGCGGCGCGCGAATCGCTGTCGTACGCCGCTAGCTCCTTGGTGGTCTTGAGTTCGTTGCCGCGGTCCGCGCCCGCCTGGTCATAGGCCAGCACGGTTCCAGGGGCTTCGAATTCATGATAGATTTCGGGCGCCGCCACCACGAATCCATGCCCGGCCAGCAGCGCGGCCGTGCGGCGTATGGGTCCGGTGATCTGAAAGATTTCGGAATACAGCAACACGCCGGGATAGCGCCCGGGCGCGGTTGGACGGAGCACATACGTGCGCATCGGGCCGGTTGGGGTCGGAATGTCCGCGAACTCCTGATCTGTGATTG
>JANXXV010000898.1 GCA_025350445.1 Bryobacteraceae bacterium
CCGCATCGTCTCGCCGTTCTTCAGCCGTACCAGCGTGAGCGTGCGATCGAAGGCGTCGCCGTAGCTTGGCATCAGCCGTTCAAACAACCGGTAGAGCGGCCGCGGTTCATGCTGGTCCGTGTCCTTGATCCCCTTCAGCAACGGAGTCATCACGGGCAGTCCAATCGCCGTCAGTTCTTCCACCGCCTTATCGCGCGCGGCCCGGTCGTCGCCTTGAATCGCGGCCAGCCCCTGGGTGATCCGTTCGGCTTCAAACGCGGAAGCCGGAGCGCCGCTGTGGACCGACCATACCTTCGCCAGAGCAACATCGGCGCCGTCTACCTTAAGCGAACGCAAAGAGGACTGGCCCTCCACCAGCGTTCCATCCATGGTCCGGATCAACAACCACTCAGGAGCACTCCACAGGGCAACAGGCAGCACAAACAGGAAGAACAGACGATTTCGCATTCCCATGGTTATATCAGATCAAGCTAAAGCTGCTTCATCCCCCAATAGATGGACGGCCTAATTTCCCCGGAAAGATGGCGTCCGGCCTGGCATCATCGGCCCCGGAGACCGCGGCATGCGGATCGTCCGCGCAGCCATTGCCGGCCGCTGTGTCCGGATACTCGACCACTTCACCTCGGCCTGCCGCACCGTGAGCGAACGAATCTACCGCGCATCGGCCGTCCCGGCTAATTCTTTACAACATGCTACTGGGCGCGAGGTGGGGCAGACACCTTGTCTGCGCGCGGCCCCTCGGTCGCGCTCTTGCGCCCGTCGTCAACTCTTACGAGGGACAGACACGAGCGTTCCTCACCGGCGCCAGGATAATCGTCCGATCGAAGCCATCGGCGCAACTCGGCGCCAGCCGTTCAAACAACCGGTAGAGCGGCTGAGCTTCCCGCTACTTTTTGACTTTCGCCCCTGCTTGCTCAGCCTCCTGCCGCCGGGCGCCCCGTAACACATTGCCGAGCGCGTAGTTGCCTTCATGGCAGGCATATTCGTAAATCGGCTTGTTGGTCGCCGGCCAGGTATACTCGCCCGTCCACGGCCGCTCCCACGTGTCCGGATCTTCTACCGTGAAGCGATACAGCAGCGTTTTGTCGTCAATGCGCGTCAAGCGCTCGATGACGTGAAGGTTTTCTGTCGATCCGCGAAACCGGGTTCCGTCGTTGAAATTCGTAGTGTCGACAACCAGCGTGTCCCTTTCCCAATGACCCACCGAATCGCCCATCCAGCGGCGGATGTTCTTGGGAAGATGCTGTGCATTCATCCGCACGATGCGGGCGTCGTGCACCATCTCGGTGAGAATCATTATCGAAGCTGGAGTTTGCACAATCTGATGCAGATCATTATAGAAATAGTCCGGCAGCGCCGGCGGACCGGACGTGGAACCGAATCCCAGCAGGCAGCGCTCGCCAAGCGGCCGCTGCTCCGGGTTATCGTAGGCGCTGGGGGGCTCGGCTTTTACATCCTGGCTCTCGGGCGCGTCCGGCGGTGGCGTCGCCTTGGCCGCCGCCGACCGCCGGCGCGAGGCCGCGTTGTAGGCAGGCACACGGCCGTCCGGCGGGTCGATGACGATGGATGTTCGAATCTGTCCATCGACCACCGTATATGCCGTGCCCTGGTTCAGCCAGAGACGATCGTAGCCGCCGACGGCGCCGCCCCCAGCCTTTTCCAGAGCTTCAAAAAACGATTTTGGCGCGGTCGTGTCGCCGTCCACCGGCGGCGCCGGGCCATCTGTCTCCAAGCGCTTGTTGTCTTTGGTCCTGCGCGCGGCCTCGGCTTTCTCCAGAGCCGCGGCTTGTTCCTTTGTAAGGAAGGGCGGATCCGCGGGCAGCCGCTCGAACGGCGTCATTGTGGCCAGGTCGTAGGTGCCCTGCAAGTCCGGATGTCCATCCGGTGTGCGGGGCACGGCGGACTTCGGCGCAGTCTTCGTCACCTGGCCCGCCATTGGGAGAGCCGTCAGAGTCAGCAGCGCCAGCGCCATTCCCACCGCGCTCGTCCTTGAGATGAATCGATTCCGCATATCATACCTCCCGGATTACTTGTTAAGCGGATGCTTTCGGTACTGGCCATACAACAATTCGTCGACAAACTCCACGCACTTGAAATCCAGGATCTGCGCGTTTTTTTCCTGGCGCCGGTAGAGCGCCATACTCATTTTCCAGGCACGCGTGAAGACGTTCGGATCTTCGATCGTTGCCTCATACGAAATCAGATCCGGGCTGGTGCGCGTGTAGCGCTCAACCACGTGCAGCTTGTCGCTATGGAGATTTCCAGCGCGGTCGAACCATGTCTGATCGTTCATGTCGGTTACGTCGATCACCAGGGTGTCACCCTCCCAGTGCCCGACAGACTGGCCCATCCACGAGTCAGCCGGAGCAGGCCCGGGGTTTTTCAGGTAGATATTCCGCACGGCGCCCGCGTACTCGTATACGAACGTGAGCGCAGTGGCGCTTTGCAGAATCTGGAACGGGTAGGGCATGTAGGTGGCGCGCGGCACACCCGGCAGATAGCATTTGATCTCCGGATCCCGGTTCAACCAATCCTGCTGGTTCCGCTTCCTTATCGCGATGGCTTCTGGTTTATAAGGGATTTCACCGCCTTCCACCACGCCAAGGCCCGGCGGCACTGCGCCGACAGCGCCTAGCGCCAGCACCGCGGCGGCCGGCACCGGAGTGTAGGGCCCGGGGCGAAGCGCCATTGCCGGACGCGCCATGTGACCTTCAATATCATAATTAGCTTCATTCAGCGCCTGCCAGATTCCATTCAGGTCGGGCTTACCGCCGGGCCCGCGCGGCGCGCGATATGCCTGTCCGGCCAGCGGTGCCATTCCCATGGCCAGTATTGCCGCCGCGGCGGCTCCCGCTATTAGTCTGTGAAGGACTTTCCCCATTGAACCTATCCTTATCCTGGTTCCAGCCAGGATCTCCCTGCCTGTGACGGTACCGCAAATCTTAGACTTGTGGTGGAGACTCCGGCCGGTTTATTCAAATCGGCGGCCGCGGGATGGTACGATTCCGCATTCCCACGGTCATATCGGATCAAGCTAAACTAGTGGATAGGAAACTCAAACTGGAGTATCATCCCCCCAATGGATTCACGACGTAATTTTCTCGGGAAAATGGCATCCGGCCTAGCTGTGGCAGCCGCGCCTGGCAGCGTGTTAGGCGCCAATGACCGCATCCGGCTCGGCATCATCGGCGCCGGAGACCGCGGCATGCAGATCGTTCGCGAAGCCATTGCCTGCCCCAATACCGAGTTCGTCGCCTTCGCCGATATCTATACAAAGCGCTTCGAACGCGCACTCAGCGCGGCTCCCAACGCCAAGACCTATCTCGATCACCGCTATCTTCTGGACGACAAGTCAATCGACGCCGTCCTCATTGCCACGCCGCAGCACCTGCACTGCGAACACTTCACCGCGGCACTGGAAGCCGGCAAGCACGTCTATCAGGAAAAGACCATGGCGTTCACCGTCGATCACGCCAAGCGCATGCGCACCGCCTACAAGAAGGCGGGCAAACGCACCGTGCAGATCGGTCATCAGTATTGTTCGTCCGGCCAAGTGGACGACGCCGTCAGTTTCCTGAAGAGCGAAAACATGGGCAAGATCACCGCCATCCACGCCCACATGTACCGCAACACGCCACATGGAAAACCGCAGTGGTCGCGCCCCGTCGATCCATCCATGACGCAGGAAAACATCATCTGGAAATCGTTCCTCGGCGAAGCTCCCAAACAGGATTTCGACGCGAATCGCTACCTCAACTGGCGCTTCTTTTTCGACTACTCCGGCGGAAACGTTTACGAGAACATGTGCCACCAGCTTTCCTTCTGGTACAAAGCCATGAACCTGCAAATTCCGAAATCCGCTACCATGACCGGCGGGGTCTATTTGTGGAAGGACGGCCGCGAAGTTCCCGATACAATGAACGTCTCCATTGAACAACCGGAAGAGATGCTGTTCAGTTGGGATTCCGGCTTCGGCAACAGCCAGCTCGGCGTCACCGAAGACGTGCTTGGAACCGACGGTACCATTTCCAAGGGCCAACAGATTCGTTACACGCCGCAGAAGGTCAATCGGCCGGAAGGCACGGAAATGGTGGGCCAAACCAGGACTCCGCCCAACGCGCACATGCAGAACTTCCTCGACTGCATTCGCACCGGTCAGACTCCCAACTGCCCGTTCGATGTCGGCTTCCGCACCTCCATCGCCTGCCGCATGACGGTGGAAAGTTACCGCCAGGGCCGGACCATCAAGTGGGATCCAGTGAAAGAAGAGCTGGTCTAAAATCTCGCTATGGAGTTTGCCTACACACCGGACCAAGCCGCTCTCCGCAAGCACGTCCGCGATTTTGCGGAAGCCGAGATCGGCCCTCACGTCATGGAATGGGATGAGGCCCAGACCTTCCCCTTAGCCGTAGTGAAGAAGCTGGGCCAACTCGGTTACATGGGCGCCATCTTCCCGGAAGACCTGGGCGGCGCGGGCCTGGGCTACATCGAATACGCCATCATCATTGAAGAACTTTCCCGCGTGGACGCCTCTGTCGGCCTGATTGTCGCCGCGCACAATTCACTCTGCTCCAATCACATTTATCTGGCGGGCAACGCCGAACAGCATCGGCGCTATATTCCGAAACTGGCCAGCGGAGAGTGGATCGGCTGCTGGTCCCTTACTGAGCCGGAAGCAGGTTCCGACGCCGGCGGCACTCGCACCAAGGCCACCAGGGAAGGCGGCTCGTGGATTCTGAACGGCGGAAAAACGTTCACCACCAATGCCCAATACGCGGACGTCTGCGTGGCGATGGCCGTTACTGACCGCAGCGCCTCGCAGCATGGCATCTCCGCCTTCATCATCGAGAAGGACACGCCAGGCTTCCGTGTTGGCAAGAAGGAAAATAAACTCGGCATGCGCGCCAGCGCCACCGGTGAGGTTTTGTTCCAGGACATGCGCTTGCCGGACTCGCAACTCCTCGGCAAGCAGGGCGAAGGCTTCGTAGACAGTCTACGTATCCTCGATGGCGGCCGCATCTCCATCGCGGCGCTCTCTGTCGGTATCGCTCAAGGCGCATACGAGGCGGCCCTGCGTTATTCGAAACAGCGCAAGCAATTCGGCCGCCCCATCTCCGAGTTCCAGGCGATTCAACACAAACTCTCCGACATGGCCACCAACATCGACGCGGCCCGCCTGCTGACGTACCGTTCCGGCTGGATGAAGGACAACAATCGGCGCGTCACCAAGGAATCGGCCATGGCCAAGCTCTTCGCTTCTGAAATGGCCGTGCGCGTGTGCGATGAGGCTCTGCAAATCCACGGCGGCTACGGCTTCATCAAGGATTATCCGGTGGAGAAGTTCTACCGCGATGTGAAGCTCTGTACCATTGGCGAGGGCACCAGCGAGATCCAGCGCCTCGTAATCGCGCGCCAGCTCTTGAAGGACTAACCATCATCCGGCCTCTTCATCTCATCAGCCCACTGTGGATCGCCATCGCAGCACTCGCTCAGGAAGCCCCAAAGCCCGCCCCGGAGGAAGCCAAGTCAGTGGTTGCCGTCCCGCTTCCCGCTGCCACAACGCCGGCAACGCGCACCGAACTCAACCTTCTGGGCCGCACCGACACCAACTCCGGCGAGAGCCGCCGCAACGAAAACGTTCAGTTCAACCCGATCGACAATAACGCACTCAAAGAACTGAAGGCCCGCATGGGAGCCACCGCAACTATAGTCAGCGCGTTTGAGCCCGACCGCAATTATTGGGGAGGTGAATTCGGAGATCGTCCCTCCTCGCCCCTCCACCTCACCCCTCAAAGCGTTCGCGCCATTCACGGTACTGTTTACGAGACCCACAACAACAGCATCTTCAGCGCCCGATCTTTCTTCCAGGCAGGCGCCGTGAAACCAGCCCATCAGAACGACTATGGCTTCACCGTGACCGCGCCTCTTTGGGCCGGTGCCAGCCTCTCCGTCGATGCCAGCCAGCAACGCATCCGCGGCAGTGTCAACGGAAACGTGTTGGTGCCCACCGCCGCCGAG
>JANXXV010000911.1 GCA_025350445.1 Bryobacteraceae bacterium
TACAAAAAGCCAGCCACCGCCGGCAGGTGAGCTGACGCCCGGTGTCACCGAAAACGGTAGCGTGGTTCCAGTGCTGGACAAACTGAGAATTTGCGTTGGCGGACTTTGGCCGCCGGTTTGCGCCGTGAACAGCAGTGCCGACGGCTGTGCCGTAAGCAAGGGCAGATTGCTCACTACAAGAGTGACGAATACCACCAAAGGCGCCGGCCCCCCGGTTGAACTGACCGTAATCTTTCCCGCATACGTGTTCGGCGTAAGGCCCGCCGGATTCACAGTGACAGCGAGTTGGGTTGGCGTGCTTCCGCTAACCGGGGTAACCACCAGCCATGAGGGCGTAATGTTGCCAGTGTCGATGACCGTGGAGAACCCCACCGACCCCGTGGAACTGCCAATGGTCAGGGTCTGTGCGGGCGGTACGGTACTGCCCGCCTGAAAGTTGAAGGTGAGAGCCGAGGGTTGCGCGGTGAGTTGAGCCGCTGCCACCACGGTGAGCGTGACTGCTATCGAAATAGGGGGGGAGGCCGGTGTACTGCCAGTGGCGGGTACCTGCGCGCTAATGAAGCCTGCGTATGTGCCAACGCCCAGAGCGCCGGGCGTTACCACCACGGTGATGGTGCCTGTGGGAGATTCCGTGGTGCCGCCGGTGGGCGAAATGGCGAGCCAGGTTCCGCCGGTCTGCGTGCTGGAGGCCGCTACGTAATTCAGCGGAGAACCGGAACTGCTAATCACCAGCGCCTTGGTCTGCGCCGCGGACCCCACCGGGGCGGTGAAGGGCAACGTGGTACTGGGATTGAAGGAAAGCTCAGAAGTTGTGGTAACCCGGAGAGTGACGGTAATGTTCGCGGTTGTGAAGCCCGCCGCGCTGATGGCCAGATTTCCCATATACATTCCGGGTTGCAGCCCGTTTACGAAGACTGAAGTTCGATACGTTGCCGGCGTGGTGTTCTGCAACTGAAAGCCGCTGAGCCATTGGCCTCCCCCAGTAGTCGTCGGCGTGACCGTGAACTGTACGTTGGCTCCGTTGGACAAAATAGTGAAGTCCTGGCCTGCCGGCGCATTTACGGCGCCGAACTGATACGAGAACGTGAGCGCGCTGGTATTCAACAGAAATGTATTCTGCGCCTTGAGAGTACCGGCCGCCAGTACACAGAGTGTGACAACCGCGGCCGCTGTGCTTAGGCCGCGAAACGCATTCTTGAGTTTCAATCCAATCCTCCCGGATAATACCTGACTACATACAGCAATACACCATCCACCAATACACCATCGGTAAGACGCAGGCAAAAGCGGAATTGGCTTAGCCGCGAATCCAATAAATAACTTTCCTAAACCACGAAAGGGCGCTGACCCGGCTTACGGATCAGCGCCAAAAACGAAAAGCATAAAGAGTTGGGGGCGCTCTTACGGTTTGGTCTTCTGCTTCACTTTTTCGGCGCCCTTCGCAGTTACTTCCGCCGTCTTGTTGACAGCTTTCTTTGAGCCCTTCTTGACGGCTTTTCCAGTGTGTACCGCTGCCTTCTTAGTATCCCTGCCAGCTTCTTTGATCTCTTGCTTAGCCGACTCATCGCCGAAAGACGGCACCGCTATCAGAAAACCGGCCAAGGCGAGGACCGCCGCGGCTTTTGAAATTCTATTTATGTATTTCTCCACGCCGTCACATAGAGCAATTGAGGTGCCAGAGTTCCAGTGTTTAACAATCAATCACTTGTGGACTATGCCAAGTGTAGCAATGGAATATCTTACCGGAATCCCGGAACGTTCAACATCCTGCCCCTGCACGGAACTAGTGAGTCAAATCGCTACAATAGTGGTCCTATGGCAATGCCGGAATCCGCAGCCGCCTTTCTTGCACTACAGGCAGAGCGAGTACGAAAACTGAAGCGGCGCAGAAGAATCGTGTTTCCCGAAGCGGGCGACCCTAGAGTGATTGCCGCGGCCGAGCGCTTGCGGCGCGATGGACTGATTGAGCCCATTCTGCTGGATGGCGCGTTGCGAGATGGGAAAAAGTATGCGGCGCTCTACTTTGAGCGGCGCCGCGCAAAGGGAGTTACCCAGGTGGAAGCGGCGGAAATTGCGAAGCGCCCGCTGTATCACGCGGCGCTGATGGTGGCGGCCGGCGATGCCGACGGATTTGTTGGAGGCGCGGTGAACACCACGGCCGAAACGGTGCGCGCAACCCTGCATTGCATTGGGACGCGTCCGGATGTGAAGATCGTATCGAGCGTATTCATCTGCGCGGTGAGGGAACGCGCTTATGGACACGGCGGATTGCTGGCGTTCGCCGACTGCGCCATCGTAGTCGATCCGACCGCGGCGGAGCTTGCCGATATTGCGATTGCAACCGCGCACAGCACACGCAATATCATCGGAGTGGAGCCGTCGGTGGCGCTTTTGTCGTTTTCCACCAAAGGCAGCGGTAGCGGAAAGAGCGTGGATAAGGTGCTGGAAGCTTTGCGCATATTGCGCGAGCGAGCGCCGGATCTGAACGTGGATGGCG
>JANXXV010000917.1 GCA_025350445.1 Bryobacteraceae bacterium
TCGGCACGCCGGATCACTGGCACGCGCAAATCACCAAAGAAGCACTGGCAGCCGGCAAGCACGTCTACTGCGAGAAGCCGATGGTTCACGATATCGCCGAGGGTAAATCGGTGATCGAGGCGCAGCACGCATCCGGCCGCATTCTGCAAATTGGCAGCCAGTATGTCAGCTCGCTCGTCTATCAGAAGGCCCGCGACCTCATGCAAAGCGGCGCCATCGGCGAACTGAACATGGTGGAAGCTTATCTGGATCGCAACACCGCCATCGGCGCATGGCAGTATTCCATTCCGCCGGATGCGTCGGCATCGACCGTCGACTGGGACCGGTTCCTCGGCAACGCCCCCAAGCGTCCGTTCGAGCCCATCCGGCTGTTCCGCTGGCGAAACTACCGCGACTACGGCACCGGCGTTGCCGGCGATCTGTTCGTGCACCTCCTCTCGGGACTGCACCTGGTAACCGGCTCGCTGGGACCGCGCCGCGTCTTCGCCACCGGTGGCCTGCGCTTCTGGGAGGACGGCCGCGATGTTCCGGACGTGATGCTGGCGACCATGGATTACCCGAAGACCGCCGAACATCCCGAGTTCACCCTGGCCTTACGCGTGAACTTCGCCAGCGGCGTTGCCGAGGAAAACTTCGGCTTCCGGTTCGTCGGCAGTGAAGGCGTGATGACCACCGGCTACAGTTCGGTGAAACTGGCGAAGGAGCCGCGGGAATCCGAACCGGGCTTCACCACCGGAGGGTTTCCCAAGGCGATGCAACAGAAAATGCTGGACGAATATCGCGTCAAGTATCCGCGCAAGCCGTTAACAGCGGAGTCCATCGAGATGCAGGGGGAAACCCGCTACACCACGCCCCCCGGCTACGACGCGACCGCGCACCATCACCAGAACTTCTACGATGCCATTCGCAACCACAAGCCTTCGGTGGAAGACGGAGTCTTCGGGTTACGCGCGGCCGGTCCGGCGCTGCTTACGAACAAGAGCTACTTCGAGCGAACGGTGTGCGAGTGGGATCCGCGGTTGATGGCGTAGGCTGACGTGTGACAACTGCGATTTGACCTTGCAGGTCAAATGATGGATTCTCGTTACAATGAACGCCTCCCTCTGACGGAAGATGTCGTGGAGATTCGCAGCGGCGGATCGTCCCTCGAAGCGCCTTGTCGAATTACCTTCTCTCTAAGAACTTCGCCCAGCGTCTGGATAGAGATCGACGTCGATCCGCATATGGAGGTCGGAGCCGTTGCGACATTGGCATTTAGAAATTCCGGCGTCCTACTGGACGGTTTCCTGAGCAGCGCAAGCTACAGCGAGAAGGTAACAGCGCGGTTCGTCCCGCGCTTGAGTGGGCCGATCTCAGTGGGATCGGCGGATAATTTGGACAAAGTAGAGTTCGCCCTCGTTAATTTCAAACAGTGTTATCGTCAGAGTGACGCTGGCCCGATGTACCGCGATTCAGTCGATCAGTCCAACAAGTTCGTCCGCATTTCGCACCGAACTACGGCACTCCTGTACAACTAGGTCCTCCAGGCTCATTTTATAAGACGTGCACGCGGTGATTGCAATGCTATCATTGATGTATGGCGAGCATCACGATTAGAAGGCTGGAGGATGCGCTCAAGTCCCGGCTGCGCGTCCGAGCGGCCCGTCACGGGCGGTCCATGGAAGAGGAGGCCCGCGAAATCCTCAGAGCCGGGCTCAAACCGGAACCAGCAAGCACCCTTAATTTCGCGGAATCGATCCGGCGGCATATAGACCCGCTGGGGGGCGTGGAACTCGCGCTGCCGTCGCGTGAACCCGTTCGACAACCTCCGAAGTTCACGAAATGATCGTGCTCGACACGAACGTACTCTCTGAAGCCCTCAGACCTTCTCCTTCGAAGGTTGTGCTGCAGTGGCTCGCGGACCAGGAGCCGATGGAAGTTTTCATCACAACGATCACGCAGGCAGAGGTGCTTTACGGAGTTGAAGTAATGCCGGCGGGAAAACGGCGAACCCGCCTACATGCGGCGATCGACAAACTGTTCTCGGATGAATTCGAGGGACGAATCCTTCCCTTCGATGAGGAGTCTGCGCGCGCGTTCGCAAAGATCGTCAGCAGTCGAGAGGCGATGGGTCGCCCAGTCTCGCAGTTCGACGCCATGATCGCCGCCATCGCCCGTTCGCGTCGTGCCGCGATTGCAACACGCAATGTTCACGATTTCGAACATTGTGACGTGCGAATCATAAACCCCTGGGACGGGCACATCACCAGAACCCTGGCTGGTTTACTGTAGTGTCCCGCGTAATAGTTGACCAACGGCGTGGGGCAGTCCCCACTGGAATACTTACCGACGCCTCGTCCGGTTCTGGCTCGCCTGCCTCAGATTCCGAACGGGTTTGAGCACCCGCCCCGCCAAGGCCGGCCTAGCCATCATCAACAATTGCGCCGGACCGAACGATCCCACCGTTTCGCCAACCAAAAAATCAGAGTCACAACTATTTCTCGCCTCTAATCTTAACGAAAGACAGCAGTTACCAAAAATGGGATTCGGATCTAATACAGCCATCGGCTATTCTGACGCTTGGAAAGTAAGGTCCGGTTAGCAGATTGGTTCTGTTTCGTAAAATCCCGATCGGACCAAGAAAGGGCATCCTCGAGGAGGCTCTGCCCGAGCGATCTTTGAAAATCGAATAGCCGTTCGTGCCCGAATTGCACGAACAAACCCAACACCGCGGATTCGCCGCATAGCTATCCAGCCGGGAGTTTGGCTCTGTTTCGCAAAATCCCGGCCGGACCGAAAAGAGCAGCCGTTTACGTCTGAATTGCACGAACAAACCCAACACCGCGGATTCGCCGCATAACTGTCCAGCCGGGAATTTGGCTCTGTTTCGCAAAATCCCGGTCGGGCCGAAAACGTCAGCCGTTTACGTCTGAATTGCACGAACAAACCCAACACCGCGGATTCGCCTCATAAAAATCCAGCCGGGAAATTGGCTCCGTTCCGCAACACTCACGCTAATCGTCGCTACTGAAAATATCCGTAATCGCCCCAAGCCCCCGATGCTCATCGCCCCCGCTCCGCGATCCCACCGGCGGCGATAGTTCCCGTCGCATCTTTGCTAGCGTCATGCTCTGAAGGATCACGCGCCCAGGGCCC
>JANXXV010000978.1 GCA_025350445.1 Bryobacteraceae bacterium
CTTTCAAAGACGGTTGGCCGGGCCGATTCCAGCGAGGTAACGTGTGTTTGGATTCGCAACACGTTGGAGCTCTCGCATATTGTGGTGACGGAGAATCTACTGCCTGCCATGCACGGCCGGAACGATATGGAAGTTGTGGGACCGGCGTGCGATTGGGCGTTTGATGGCACGGGGAATCTGGCTGGTGGATTCGATCGCGTGGCTGCGGCTGTTATGAGTTCTCACTAGTGTAGTGTCCGCAAATTGGCAAGGCACCCGGCTGCGCCGTGCGCGGAATAATTGGACGGCGGAGCACCGGCTCCGCAGCCATCCGCCCGGTTGGCGCATATTTTCCGGGAAACCGAGGCAGGGGCCCAGGCGCGGACCAAGGGGTCCGCTGTCCAGCGCTGTCTAGGAGTCTGTCGGAATGAAGCTGTTTTCGACCAAGAATCAATCACTTACAGACCATGCAACGTTCGTAAGTTATTGATTCTACGTTCGAGAAATTCTATCTCCGACAGACTCCTAGTGTGCCGTCCCGGCCAATTCTTTACAACATGCTATTGGGCGCAAGGTGGGGCAGACACCTTGTCTGCGCGCGACCCCTCGGTCGCGCTCCTGCGCCAGTCCTCAACTCTCACGAGGGACAGGCCGCTAGCGCAGTCCCCAGGGACTGCCCCGGACGCCCCCGTCCGGCTTATTTGGACACGATGCAGTTAACAAGGCCCAGGCAATCGCGCCCGGCTCCCGGGATCCATCAATAGCGCCCTTCCAGCGAAGGAACTGTAACATATGGTTCAATTTAGTCATCTCTACCTTGTCGCCTGTAATGCAAACAATCCACAAATATCACCGGGTGGCAGCCCTCATAGCACTGCTGGCGGCCGGCAATTCAAGCGCTATTGCCGAAACCACGCCGCTCGTCACCCAATACTGCACCGGTTGCCACAGCCAGAAAGCAAGAATGGCAGGCGTCAACCTGGAAGGCCTCGACCCGTCCAAACCCGCTGAAAACGCAGCAGTCTGGGAGAAGGTCCTGCGAAAAATCAACGCGGGACAGATGCCGCCCGCCGGACTTCCTCGTCCTTCCGCCGCCGCTGCCGCCGCCTTCACGAAATCGCTGGGCGAAGAGCTCGACCGCGCAGCTGCCGCGAATCCGAATCCGGGAAACCCCACCATTCACCGGCTGAACCGGGCTGAGTACAGTAATGCAGTGCGCGACCTGCTCGCTCTCGACATCAAACCGGGCGCGAAGCTGCCCGCCGACGACACCGGCTATGGTTTCGACAATATCGGCGACGTACTCTCCCTCTCTCCTGTCCTTATCGAGCGCTACATGTCCGTCGCCCGCATGGTCAGCCGCGTCGCGGTCGGCGACGCGAACGTCAAGCCGGAAGTGAATGAATTCCAGCCGCCCAGAACAGTGGTGAATCCCGCCGCGATCAAGGGGCGCGTCAGCGACGATCTGCCCTTCGACTCGGTGGGCGGGATGTCGTTCGACTATCATTTCCCGGTCGACGGCGAGTATGTTTTCAAGATCAAGCTCCCTCTATCCGCCTTCGGTGAAGGAACGCCGCCGGAATCGAATGCATTCGAAGTGCGCGTCCCGGTGAAGGCAGGCACCCGCACCGTCGGGGTGACTTTTCTAGCGGAGAGCGCAGCGGTGGAAAATGTGGCCCTTCCTGGACGCCGCGGCGCTCCCGCCCCGCCGGCCGCTCCCCAGTTGATGGCTAAAATGGATCTTCGCCTCGACGGTGCCCGCGTCAAATTGTATGAGGTCCCGCAAGCCGCGGACGGTCCGCGATTCACCAGCGTTTCCGTTGGCGGCCCCTATAGCGTGAAAGGCCTCGGAGATACGCCCAGCCGCCGGAAGATTTTCGTTTGCACACCGGCCTCGGCAAAGGACGAAGATCCCTGCGCCCGCAAGATACTTTCAAACCTGGGCCGCGGCGCCTACCGCCGTCCTTTTACCGATGCGGACCTCAAGCCGCTGCTCGCCTTCTATCAGGCCGGCCGTCGCGATGGCGGTTTTGACAACGGCATTCGCGTGGCTCTTCGCGCCATGCTGGTAGCCCCGGCATTTCTGTTCCGCATCGAGCGCGACCCGGCCAACAGCCAGCCCGGCATCGCCCGCCAGATAGACGATTTTGAGCTGGCTTCCCGCTTGTCGTTCTTCCTGTGGAGCAGCATCCCGGATGAGCAGCTTCTGAATCTCGCCGGTGAGGGAAAGCTGAAAGACCCCGATGTTCTCTCAACGCAAGTCACGCGCATGTTGGACGACAGAAAGTCGAAGGCGTTCGTGAGCAACTTTGCCGGCCAGTGGCTTTATCTTCGCAACCTCGCGCAGGTGACGCCGGATCAGGACGCGTTTCCCACTTTCGATCCCACCCTTCGCCAAGCCTTCCAGCGCGAAACCGAACTATTCTTTAACGCAGTGATGCGCGAAAATCGCCCCGTCACCGATCTTCTGAGCGCCGACTTCACGTATCTCAACCAGCGCCTCGCCAGGCACTACGGAATTCCTGGTATTTACGGCTCGCAGTTTCGCCGGGTCACGCTCAAGGATTCGAACCGCGGCGGACTACTGGGTCAAGGTAGTATCCTGACTGTAACGTCGTATCCGGACCGGACTTCCGTGGTGCAGCGTGGCAAGTGGGTTCTGGAGAACTTGCTGGGAACACCGCCGCCACCCGATATTCCGGCGCTGGAAGCGCACGCGAAGGACGGAAAGCGATTGACCATGCGTCAACAGATGGAACAGCACCGCGCTAACCCTACGTGCTCGGCTTGCCATTCCCGCATGGACCCCATCGGCTTTTCACTGGAAAATTACGACGGTATTGGGGCTTGGCGATCCAAGGACGGCGGCAACCCGATCGATGTATCGGGGAAGATGCCCGACGGCGCAACGTTTGATGGACCCGCCGGTTTACGGAACCTGCTGCTCACTGTCCATCGCGACGAGTTCCTCGCCACGGTGACCGAAAAGCTGCTGACTTACGCCCTCGGCCGCGGGCTTGAATTTTACGATGGGCCGGCCATGAGAGCAATCGTGCGCGACGCAGCTACGCGGAATTCCACAATTCCCGCGCTGATCGGTTCGGTTGTGAAGAGTCCCCAGTTTCAGATGAGGAGAACCCGAGAGCGATGATCGTTACACAGAAATTTTTGCCCCGCCGCACATTCTTGCGCGGTATCGGCACCACCCTGGCCCTGCCGCTGCTGGATGCCATGGTGCCGGCTATGGCCGCCACCCGATTGACCGCCGCCAAGCCGGCCACACGCCTCGGTTTTGTCTATGTTCCGAACGGCATTATTCAGAAATCATGGCTTCCGTCGACAGAGGGAACCGGATTTGAGTTCGCCTCCACCATGAAGCCGCTGGAACCATTCCGCGAGAAGCTGCTGGTGATGAGCAACCTCACGCAAAACGGCGGCCGCGCCCTTGGTGACGGAGCAGGCGACCACGCGCGTGCGGGCGCCAGTTGGCTGACCGGCGTTCATCCGAAGAAAACGGAAGGCGCGGACATCCATGCGGGTATTTCGGCCGACCAGATTGCCGCCAGGGCTTTCGGTAAGAACACCCAGTTCGCATCACTGGAGATCGGCCTTGAAGAGCCGAATCTGGCAGGCAGCTGCGACTCCGGATATAGCTGCGCCTATACCAACACCATTTCCTGGCGCTCCCCCACTACGCCGAATCCCATGGAGATCAACCCGCGCGCCGTCTTCGAACGGCTCTTCGGGGAAGGGGAAACCAACGATCCCGCAGCCCGTTTGAAGATGATGAAGGAGGATCGCAGCATCCTCGATTTCATCCGTGGAGACGTGGCCCGGCTGCAGCCGGGACTAGGCGCTCGCGATAAGAGTAAGCTGGCCGAATATCTGGACGGAATCCGTGACATCGAACGGCGGATTCAGAAAGCGGAAGAACAGAGCGCGAGCATGAAGCTGCCGTTGCTCGAGAGGCCCTCCAGCATCCCCGACGAGTTCGAGGAGCATGCCAAGCTGATGAGCGACCTGATCGTCATCGCTTTCCAAACGGACATGACGCGCGTAGTCAGCTTCATGATGGCTCGCGAAGGCAGCAACCGCAGCTACCGCGCCATCGGCGTTTCGGACGGGCACCACTCGGTCACCCACCATCAGAACGATCAGGAAAAGATCGCCAAAGTGATGAAGATCGACCAACTGCACGTGAAGTCGTTCGCCTATCTGTTGAGTAAGCTGGAATCCACCCCGGATGGCGACGGCACGCTGCTGGATCATTCCATGATGCTTTACGGCAGCAGCATCTGCGATGGCAACGCTCATACGCACCACGACCTTCCGCTGGTCTTAGCCGGCGGAACTTCCGTCAAGGTGAAGGGCGGACGGCACATCCGTTACGCTCCGGACACGCCGATGAACAATCTGCTGGTGAGCATGTTGGACAAATCCGGCGTCCCGGCTGAAACGTTGGGCGACAGCACCGGCAAACTCGACCAGCTCTCAGGAGTCTAGTGTCCGGCAACCACGTCAAGGATCCGTCCGTGGGTCAGGCACAAGCACCAATATCAGTCAAAGCGCAAGGGCAAGTGGCGGGGCGGACGCCCCCGTCGGCCATAAGCGTTGAAACAAAAACATTTCCATGTCGCAATGTTTCAATGAGCGTGGGTTTCGCAGTTCCGAAACCAGCCCGTTTGGGCGTTAGGTTAACGCCTATGCCCCCGTCCCCGCGCCCCCCCTTCGTCGCGCGGCTGCTGAATACCACCGCCGCCTTGGCCCTCCTAGCCACACAATCTTTCGCAGCCGGCAATCTTCCGCTCATTGATGCCGTAAAAGACCAGGACCGCAAGACCGTCGACCACCTGATCGCATCCAAGGCCGACGTGAACGCCCCGCAGCCGGACGGCGCAACGGCGCTAGCATGGGCCGTGTACCTCGACCAAGCCGACACCGTAGACATGCTTCTCAAGGCCGGCGCAAAGGTGAACACGGCGGACGAGTACGGCGAAACTCCACTTACCCTGGCCTGCGGAACCGGCAACACTGCCATCATCGGCAAGCTGCTAAAAAAGGACGCAAACCCGAACGCCGCCCGGTGGAACGGCGAGACCGCGCTCATGATCGCCGCCCGCGCCGGCGCCGCGGAAGGCGTCAGCCAACTGATCGCCAATGGCGCGAAAGTGGACGCGGTAGAATCCCGCAAAGGCCAGAACGCGTTGATGTGGGCCGCCGCTGAAGGGCATTCCGATGTAATAGAGGTCCTGCTCAAGAACTCCGCTGATGCGAAGATCGCTTCGAAGGCGGGTTTCACTCCATTGGTTTTCGCCGCGCAGAAAGGCGATGCGAAGTCCGTCGCCAGTCTAATCGCGGCTGGTTCCGATCCAAGCTATACGCTCCCTGACGGCATGAGCGTTCTGCTGGTAGCGGCAGCCGGGGGCAAGAATGACGCCGCCGAAGTCCTGTTGGAAAAAGGCGCCAAAGTAAACGCTGCCGAGCGCAGCGGGAACTCCGCTCTGCATCTGGCCGCGCAAGCCGGCAACATGGAATTGATGAAGCGGTTGCTTGCCAAGGGAGCGGACCCGAATCTGCGCACCGGCAAAGTACCAACCGCTGGAGGACGCGGAGTTGGGGGATTCTTTCGTCCTATCGGTGAGCAGACGCCGCTGCTGCTGGCGGCCCGCGCTAACCACGAAGAAGCAATGAAGCTGTTGGTAGCAGCCGGTGCCGACCCAAAGCTCACCGCCCAGGATGGTACAACACTTCTGATGTCCGCGGCCGGAAGCGGCCACCTCGGGGTGGTCAAGTACGCCTACGAACTCTCCCCGGACATCAAGGCCGTCACCGACCGCAAGTCCGCGGTCATGCACGCTGCGGTCACCGGGTCCATGCAATCGTCAACCCAGGCTGAAATCTGCGAGGTAGTCCAATTCCTCGCCGATAAAGGCGCGGACCTGGACCCGCAGGACGCAAACGGCAGAACAGCCATCCAGATAGCCGACATTCTTCCGATCGACAAGGCCGTAGAGTTGATGACCAAGCTGATCATCCAATCGGGCCAACAACCCAAGACACCGTCTAAGCGATAATGGCGGGAAGGTGATCCCACATGAATGCTCCGTCCGCCTTGCTGCGATCCGCAGCCGCGCTCCTCGCGGTCCTGACATGCGCCCACGGCGCTGACGCTCAATTCCCTAATGCTCCAGGAAGAGAAGTAACGCAGAAGGTCTGCGGCGCCTGCCATGGCGCGGAGGTCACCGTCAGTAAGGGCAAGACGCGGCAGCAATGGGCCGAAGTGATCACCAGTATGGTTGCCAAAGGCGCGAAAGCAAGCGGCGAGGAGTTCGGTCAGGTCCTCGACTACCTCGCGACGAACCTGCCTCCACAGAACAATGCAGCCGCCACTCCAGGCCGCCCGGCCCGTCAACCCTCCGCCGGCCCCATGGACGTGCATGTGGTGGACACTGCCGGAGCCGATCGCGGGAAAAGCATCTACGTTGCCGAATGCGTAACTTGCCATGGCCAGAGGGCGCGGGGCAAGGATGATGCAGCCGATCTTGTCCGCTCTGTCGTCGTTCTGCACGATCGCTACGGGAATACCATCGGACCGTTTTTGACCAAAGGTCACCCAATGCAAAGCGGCCACCCCAGCGCCGGACTCACCACGATCCAGGTTGCCGACCTCTCACACTTTCTTCATCAACGCGTTGCCGACACACTTCGCAGCGGCCCGTACTCGAAAGTGCTCAACGTGCTGACCGGTGACGCGAAAGCGGGAGAGGCCTATTTCTCAGGAGCTGGTAAATGCGCATCCTGCCATTCGCCTACGCGCGATCTTGCGGGCGTGGGCACGAAGTACGATCCACCAACCTTGCAACAGCGATTCCTGTTTCCCCGGGCTGTAGGATTCGCGCGCGGCGGCGGCATGGTCCAAAGCAAGCCGGTAACCGTGACGATCACGCTGCCTTCCGGCACCCCCATCAGCGGCGTGCTGGACAAGCTCGACGACTTCAATGTCTCCCTGCGCGACTCCGAAGGCCAGTATCGTTCATTTGATCGCACTCCGGAAATGAAGATCGAAAAACACGACCCGTATGCCGCGCACTACCAACTTCTCGAAGAGTACACGGACAAGAACATCCACGACGTTGTTGCCTATCTGGCGGGTTTGAAATAGCATGTCGACTCGATTCGCACTACTCATCGCACTCGCCGGGACTCTGATGGCGCAGACCGATTCCTGGCCCACCTACAATGGCGATTACTCGGGACGCAGATTCAGTCCTCTCTCAAAGATCAATTCAGCGAACGTAAGTACGCTGAGTCTCGGGTGGGTCTACCGCATCAATGCCGGCGGCGCCATCAAGGCCACGCCTTTGGTGGTGGACGGTGTTATGTACTTCACCGTGCCGGATCATGTATGGGCCATCGACGCGCGGACCGGCCGCGAAATCTGGCACTACACCTGGCAGTCCAAGGGCGGCGAGCACATTGGCAATCGAGGGGTCGGGATCTACGGCAAATGGCTCTTCTTCGAAACACCCGACTGCAACCTGGTCTCCTTGAACTTGAGCGACGGGAAAGAGCGTTGGCACAAGACGATCTGCGATCTGGATCAAATGTACTTCGGATCGGTGGCGCCGGTGGTGATGAAGAATCACGTCATCGTCGGTGTCAGTGGCGACGATCTGGACATACCGGGTTATCTGGAATCGCGCGACCCCGAAACAGGCGACGTGCAATGGCACTGGTCGGTGCTGCCGAAGCCCGGGGAACCCGGGTCGGAAACGTGGCCCAACGCGGAGGCCATGGCGCATGGCGGCGGCATGACGTGGGTTCCCAGCACGTACGATCCCGAACTGAATCTGCTTTATCTGGGCACCGGCAACCCGCAGCCCGTGATCGCTGGAAAGGCCAGGAAGGGCGATAACCTCTACACCGAATCCATCGTTGCCCTCGATGTGGATAGCGGCAAAATGAAATGGCATTTCCAGTCTTCGCCGCATGATACGCACGATTGGGATGCGGTGCAAACACCTGTTCTGTTCGACGGCGAAGTCAAAGGTGAAAAGCGCAAACTGCTGGCACAGGCCAGCCGCAATGGGTTCTTCTTCGTGCTGGACCGGACCACCGGCAAGAACCTGGTGACCAAAGAGTTTGTGAAGACGAACTGGACCAAAGGCATCGACGCCAAGGGACAACCCATCCCGAATCCTGCCAAGGAACCACAGATGGACGGCGCCCTGGTGACGCCGAATCAGGGCGGCGCGGCGAATTGGCCACCGCCGAGTTTCAGTCCGCAAACAGGGCTGTTCTATATCAATGCCTCGCGCGGTTTCAGCGTGTACTATATCTTCGACGACGACGACAAGCCCGAAGGCTGGGGCGGCAACGACCGCGGCGGCTATTCGCAATCGATGCTGCAAGCCATCGACTACAAGACCGGAAAGATCGGCTGGAGCCACCAGTGGGAAGGCTCCGGAATCCGCTCCGGCGCACTGAGCACGGCGGGCAATCTGGTATTCGCCGGCGATCCGGCGAACAACCTGGTGGCACTGGATGCGAAACTGGGAAAGCCGTTGTGGCACGTCAACCTTGGCAACGCGATGAGCAACGGCCCCATCACTTATGAACTCGATGGCAGGCAGTATCTGGTTGTAGGAGCCGGCGACACCATGTTTGGTTTCGTCATGAACGCAAAATGATCAAACATTTAGTACTGTGTATCAGCGCCGCGGCTCTGCTGATGGCTCAACCGGCCCGTCCTCCGGGCCAAAATGGACTCGGCGGGGCCGCGGCGGGCTTCGTCCTCACTTCTTCATACGATAAGGACCCCCCGGAATTACCGGCCTATCTGAAACCCGGCGGAGTTCTCATCTTCTCGAAGACTTCGGGTTACCGGGATGAACCGGCAATCCAAGCATCGAACACCGCGCTGGCGGTGATCGCACAGCAACATGGCTGGCCCTACTTCATCACCGAGAACGGCGCAGTCATGAATGCGGAACATCTGGGCAAGTTCCGGCTGGTGATTTGGAGCAATACCAGCGGCGACCCACTCACCACCGAACAACGGGCCGCATTCAAGAGCTGGGTCGAAAACGGCGGTTCCTTCCTCGGCATACACGGCGCCGGCGGTGATCCTGTCGCGAACCATGGCCACACGTCTCTGGCCGATTGGAAGTGGTACGTCGAAACGCTCATCGGCGCCCAATTCATTGTGCATTCGGGGATCGTCCCCGCTGAGATTCACATTGAAGACCGGAAGAGCCCCATCGTCAGGAAGCTTCCTGAAACGTGGAAGCGATCAGAGGAATGGTATTCCTTCGGCGCAAGCCCTCGAAGCAAAGCGGGGTTCCACATCATCGCGTCGGTGGATGAGAAGACCTACGAGCCGGGACGAGCCACCATGGGCGCCGACCATCCGCTGGTGTGGTGGCACTGTGTGGGCAAAGGCCACGCTCTTTACTCCGCTCTGGGACACGCCGGCATCATGTACTCGGAGCCGCTGATGATCCAGTTACTGGAGAACGCCATGTCGTGGGGTCTCGATCAGCACGGCAAGACCTGTCCGGCCGGCAAGTAGCGGCGATGGCACTGTTCCGTCCGGCCGGGTACCGGCTGACAGTGGTCCACGAGGCCACCATCAGCCGCGGAGAGATGCGCGGGGCCAATCCGCAAGGCTCCGCGTGAAGCATTAGACGTACCAGGATTCCGTTAAAGTCTCTTCATTCCTACGGTACAAATGAAACAGTCCGGGGGCCCAGGAGTCACAAGTACGTAAGGACTGGAGAAATTATGAAAAAATTTGTATTCCTAACTGTTGCAAGCATCGCCACGCTGCTAGCGCAAGACGCCGCGCAATCGTCGTCTTCCGAGACCAAGACTACGGTAGAGAGGACAGGCAATAAGACTGTGGTTAAGAAAGATTCCACTACGACGGATTCGGTGGCAGACCGCAGCGGAGCCAGCACAACCACCACGACAACCGGCAACTCGGAAACCGAGACGAAGGGGAAGGGCAAGCACAAAAAGAGCAAGACCAAAGCGAGCCACGCTACCACAACTACGTCCACGCCCCCGAACCAATAGAACGGCCTCATGTGGGCGGTGCTTTGAAATACACAGCCGTTGACGCCGGCTACCGCAAGGCATCGGGCGGCTTTGCGTCCGGCTGCTTTTGAATGAACCTCGCAAACCAATAGAGCTGCCAATTTATGCTCTCCACCAGGTGCTTCGGCTCCCCATTCCGGGTGAGATTGTGATTCTCCCTGGGGAACAGAACCAACTCGGTGATCACGCCATATTTCTTGAGCGCGCGGAACCATTGTTCGCCCTGTTCAATGGGCACGCGAAAGTCGTTGTCGGAGTGAAGAATGAGGGTCGGCGTCTTGACGTTCCGCGCATACTTCAATGGCGACGCTTCCCAATACTGATCGAACGAATCGAAGAGTATTCCGTTGAAATCCTCCTCATGCCCATAGGCTCCGTCCCGGGTTCCTTCATCGCTGATGAAATTCACCACGCCGCGGAGAGTGACCGCCGCTTTAAACCGATTTGTATGCCCGACGATCCAGTTCGTCATGAAACCGCCGTAGCTGCCGCCGGTGACGCCGAGATTATCGGCATCGATCCACGAGTTGCGCCGGATGGCCTCATCCAGGCCGGTGATGACGTCTGTGTAATCCATCTTCCCCCAATTGTTTTTGATCGCCCGCGCAAACTCTTCCCCGTAACCGGTGGAGCCCCTGGGATTGCAAAAGAACACGCCGTATCCCATGGCGGCGTAGACCTGGAACTCGTGGTACCAATCCACTCCGTACATGCCGGCCGGTCCGCCATGGACGGTTAGCACCAGCGGGTATTTCTTCCCCGGCTGCCATCCGGCGGGCTTCACCAGAAACCCATCTACGGGAGTTCCATCGGTGGATTTGTAGGCCATTCGCTCCACGGCGGCAAGTTCCAGATCCTTCCAAAGCGCGGCGTTGTGCGCCGTCAGCCGCCGCTCGCCGGTTCCATCGGAACTGGAAACGTAGATGTCGTCAAGATTCTTGAAATCGTTCACGAGATAGGCGAACCGGCCGCCCCGCGCGCTTAACGATCTTACCGAGCGTTCACCAGCCAGCACGGGAAGGGCGCTGCGCGCCTGGAGGTCCACGCGATAAACGGCGTTCGTGCCGCGCGCGGCCGCTTCAAACAGGAGAGAATTTCCGCCCGACCATTGCAGGTTTGCCACCAGCAGGTCGAGCCCATCGACAGCGAGGCGCGACGGTGCGCCGCCGGTGGCCGGAGCGAGATATATTTTCGGATGCTGCCGCTGCCTGGTGGCGCCGAGGAAGGCGATGGTCTTGCCGTCGGGCGAAAAGCGCGGCGAATCGTCCGCTTCGGTGTGATCGGAGATTTTGGTGAGCGGGCCTCCGTGCGAGGAGATTGTCCAGACATCGGTGTCGCGCGAATCCTCATACGCCTTGCCGGAACGGTCGCTTACGAAGGCGAGTGTGCTGCCATCGGGCGACCATTGCGGATCGGTGTCGTCCCATTCCTGTCCATTGGTGAGTTGCTTGGGAGCACCTGTTTTGGCGTCCACGACGAACAGGTGCGAGCGCTTATCGTCGAACCAGCCGGTGTCATTGAACTTGTAGCGAATATGGGTGTAGTGGCGGACATCGCTTGGCGGCTTGCCGCTTGCGGAGGGTCCGGTGCGGGAGACCACTACGAAGCGGTCGCCTTGCGGAGACCACTGGAACGAGGCGACGCCGTCCTTGAATTCGGTGAGACGGCGTGGTTCGCCGCCGTCCATGGAGAGCAGCCAGATCTGGGCGTGCGCCGATTCGCCACGGGTGGAGAGGAACGCCAGCGTTCTTCCATCAGGGGACCATTGGGGGTTCGAAGAAGAGACGGATTCGGCGGTCAGCGGGCGAGGTGCGGCGGAACCGTCGTAGGGGACCAGCCAGATTGCCGTCAGGCGGCGGTTCAGTTTTTCGTCGACCTTCGTGAGTGGGAATGCCACCGATTTTCCGTCTGGAGATATGGCAGGGTTGCCGGTGAACTCGAAGCGGAGATAGTCTTCGGGTGTGATTCGGCGAGCGGAAATGAGACTGGCGGCGGCGAAGAGAAGAGCGAGTGCTTTGGTCATTATTGTTGGTTAGTGTACCGCAAGGGCTATGGGGTGTTTTCGCTAGGCCGGCTCCGGTGAGTTTTCATTTTGCGAAACGCAGCCAATCCCATTTTTGGACAGTTCGTTAGCGGCTCGTTCGTTGGATTTGTTTGCGGGATCGGCGGGGAGTATAGCGATTGTTCGCGGAGGCGGCACGAGGGCGTGCCGCGCAGACCAGGGGACTGCCTCACCAGGTGTGTTTGGAGTTTCCAGATTGGGTTTGTTTGTGTGATTTA
>JANXXV010000995.1 GCA_025350445.1 Bryobacteraceae bacterium
CAGCCCGCAGAAGACGCCTGACGACCCAAGCCGCATCACCCTCGATGTGAACCGCGTCAGCATGCTGTTCACCGTCTCCGACAAAAAGGGCCGCTTCGTCACCGACCTCGCGAAAAGCGATTTCGAAATCATCGAGAGCAAGCGCCTCCAGAACATCATCGAGTTCACTGCCGAAGCCGACCTGCCCCTCCGCCTCGCCATCCTCATCGATACCAGCAATAGCATTCGCGACCGCTTCAAGTTTCAACAGGAAGCCGCCATCGAATTCGTTAATAGCGTGATGCGCCCGCAGGATCGAGCCGTGGTCATCAGTTTCGACACCGGCGCGGAACTGGTGGCCGACCTCACCAACGACAGCGCCAAACTGACCAATGCCATCCGCGGCCTGCGCCCCGGAGGCGGCACCGCGTTGTTCGACGCCATTTTCTTCGCCTGCCGCGATAAGCTCATGCAGGATCAGCCTCAGCACAAATTCCGCCGCGCGATGGTAATCCTAAGCGATGGCGACGATAACCAAAGCAAGTACACCCGCGATCAATCTCTCGAGATGGCGCACAAAGCGGACGTCGCCATCTACAACATCTCCACCAACATCACCCGCATCGAATCGGATGGCGACAAGATCCTGAAGTATCTCTCGCAGGAGACCGGCGGGCTTACATTTTTCCCGTTCAAGGTGCAGGACCTCGCGCAGTCCTTCGAGAACATCGCCAATGAATTACGCCATCAGTACAACGTGTTGTATCGTCCCGATCCGGTGAAGACCGACGGGCTCTATCACACCGTGGCGATCAAGGTGAAGGGTCGAAAAGATCTGGTAGTACGGGCGCGCAAAGGATATTTCGCTCCCCGCATGTAGCCCCGGGTATAATTAAGACTCCCCCGAATTTTAGTCAAGGAAAACAACTCCTCATGGATGAAAAAGAACGTTCGCGCAATCTCGGCGCCGCACTAGGCCAAATCGATAAACAGTTCGGCAAGGGTTCGATCGTCCGGTTAGGTTCAAGGGAAGCCACGGTACAAGTGGCCACCATTTCCACCGGCTCCATCTCGCTCGATTTCGCACTGGGCGTAGGCGGCTTCCCCCGCGGACGCATCATTGAGATCTTCGGACCTGAATCCTCGGGCAAAACAACCGTGGCACTGCAAGTGGTAGCCGAAGCGCAGAAGGTAGGCGGCATGGCCGCGTTCATCGATGTGGAACACGCACTCGATCCGGTCTACGCCAGAAAGCTGGGCGTTGATGTCGATAACCTTCTGGTCTCGCAACCGGACTTCGCCGAACAAGCTCTGGAAATCACCAACGTCCTAATCAACTCCGGCTCCATAGACGTGCTGGTGGTGGATTCCGTAGCCGCCCTTGTTCCCAAGGCCGAACTCGACGGCGAAATGGGCGACACCTTCGTAGGCATCCAGGCGCGCCTGATGTCGCAGGCCATGCGCAAGCTAACCGGCACAGTTTCAAAATCGAATACTTGCTTAATCTTCATCAACCAAATTCGCGAGAAGATCGGCGTGATGTTCGGCAGTCCGGAAACCACCTCCGGCGGCCGCGCGCTGAAATTCTACTCCTCCGTCCGCGCCGACATTCGCCGCATCGCCGCCATCAAAGAAGGCGATGTCGTGGTGGGCAACCGCACCAAGGTAAAGATCGTCAAGAACAAAGTGGCGCCGCCGTTCCGCGAAGCCGAATTCGACATCATCTACGGTGAAGGCATCTCGCGCGAGGGCGACCTCATTGACCTCAGCGTCACCCACAACGTAATTGAAAAGAGCGGCTCCTGGTACAGCTATAAGGGTGAGCGCATTGGACAGGGACGCGAAAACTCCCGCCAGTTCCTCAAGGACAATCCCGACGTCCGCGCCGCCATCGACAACGAAATCCGCACTACGCTGGGACTGGCGAAACGCGAACTGGCCGTAGCGCCCGCCTCCACCGAAGTGGAGCGTGAAGCCCCGGCCGCCAAGCAAGCCGCCCGCCGCTAACCGCGCCGCTTGAGGCTTTCCCGGCCCACCTGCTGAATCCAGTTGCGAGTCCACGAAACGGTTTCAAGACCGCGATCGCACAGCCAGCTGCCGCAGAACACCATAGCCTCAATGTGGCCTTGCTTCAGCAGTTGCAGACCGGTCTCGCACTGGCTCTTCATCAGTTCCATCGGCAGCGGTTTGTTGTTGCCGAAGTCCCACCAGTAAATCCCCAGCGCCATTTTCGCGCCGCCGGATAGCTTGCGGGCCTTCTCGAAGTTGCTCCGCAAATCCGCCAGCTTCGGGCCATTCCAGGTCCAGAACTGAACGTAGTCGCACAGCCCCAGGTACTCCGTCAGCGGCTGCTCGAGTTGATGCTCATAAAGGACCACCCACAAGTCGAGACGCTTTCCCGCAGGGTGCAGCTTCTGCTTCAGGTCCTTTACCTGGTTCAAGGTCAACGCGGCTACTTGTCCGTCCTTCGGCTTTATGAAAAAGTCATCCATCACCACCCCTGTGATCTTGGGGTTGTGCAGTGCCAGCTCCAGCACCATCTCCCGCTCCTTGTCCTCAGTAGCGCCGGACTCACCCACAATGCCCCAAACCACGTCGCGCAGCGGCTCAAATGCCAGCGCGAACTGATCCAGCGGAGGCTCGGGGGTTCCCTCCCGGTGAAGCATGAACACGTTCGGAATACCCATATAGAAAGCGGCTTCCGCCGGAGTCATCCGTGATTTCCCCGGCAGGCCGAACATGCCGTTGTAGCTTCCGGCTACATGGGACCAAAGCCACATGTGATCGCCGACGGTTCTGGACTTTTCAGCTCCTGGCGAAGTGGCCGGCGCGAGGCCGGACAGCGCCAGCGCGCTGCCGGCTTGCAGCAGTTGGCGCCGGGAAGGGCAAATAATAGACATTAACATTCAATATATACGTTTTTGCAGGCCGGAATTGGCGAACAACGATAAAACGGCGACAGCGCGGTAATCTAACAAGCCTCGGCTTCCCGAATCACCAGCGCGCCATCCAGGCGGATAGCTGCGGAGCTGGGGCCCCCACCGTCCAATCCGAGTGCCTGGCCAATCCGCGGACACTACACTAGTGTAGCTGCCAAGAAATAGCTGGACAGGCCAAGTCGTATCTCACCC
>JANXXV010001002.1 GCA_025350445.1 Bryobacteraceae bacterium
TTACCGACAAGTCCTTTCCATTATTCTGATAGACGAACGCGTTGGGACGGTCCGCCAACGCTTTTTTGGCCCGCGCCACCATTTCTCCGCTGACATCCACGGCGTGAACTTCGCCGAAAACGCCAGCCAGAGCCCGCGTCACGCGGCCGGCGCCGCAGCCGATTTCCAGCACTTTCATCTGTTTCGCGTCCTTCCCCTGACAGATATTAATCATGTCGGTGAGAATTTCTTCGGCAACCGTTCGTTCGCCGGACTGGAAGAACTCATCGTCGGTCCAATCGTTCTTCCCCGTGGCGACGTAATAGCGTGCATTTTCGCGGGCGCGCTCATCCCAGTCGCGCTGCATTTTCTTGAGTTGTTCTTCCAGGCTGATTTCCGGCATCCGAACCTTCATTGTAAGACAGCAGCGCAAAGGCCGCTTCCGGCGGCGCCAAACAAAAGTGGAATTCGACCGACTCAGCCGGTGAAAGCGAGCCGGTTTTGCGCGTGTTCTTCCAAACTCATGCTAAAATCGGAGTGTTCAAGTGGGCGGCTAGCTCAGCTGGGAGAGCGCGGCGTTCGCAATGCCGAGGCCGGGAGTTCGATCCTCCCGCCGTCCACCAAGATTTCCCTCCAATCTCCTCTCCAGGAGTCACTCTGAATGGTTCTTTCCGACGTCGACATCAAGCGTTACATCGAGCAGGGCAAGATCAAGATCTCCCCGGAGCTGCCGCCGGAGCAGTTTGGCAGTTGCTCGGTAGATTTCCGCCTCGGCGCCGAATTCAATGTTTTTGAACACAGCCGCCACCCTTATATCGACCTGAAAGGGAAAATCGGCCTCGAGGGCCTGATGCGGCCGATGATCGTCGATCCGGGGGAGGCGTTCATCCTGCAACCGCGCGACTTCGTCCTTGCGATCACGGAGGAAACGCTGGAGTTGGACGTGGATGTGCTTGGGCGCCTGGAAGGGCGATCGAGCCTGGGACGCATCGGCATCATCGTCCATGGCACCGCGGGGCTGTTCGATCCCGGTTGGAGCGGCAAGGCTACGCTGGAACTTAGCAACCTTAGCCGCATGCCCGTGGCGCTATACCCTGGAATGCGCATCTGCTCGTTCACCTTTGAGCAGCTTTCCTCGCCTGTTTCCGTGCCATATCGCGAGAAGCTGAATAATAAGTACGCCGGGCAAACCCAGCCGCTGGCTAGCCGGCTGGATCGGGAAGTGGGGGAATTGCGCAAGAAGCCGGAATAGCCGGCTCGTGAGAATTGGCAACGAGGCTTAAAGCGAAGATGGCGGGGCAGACGCGGTCTAGGAGTCTGTCGGAGATAGAAAGTCAGCTACGTAGAATCAATCATTTACAGAGGTTCTACATCTGCAAAGTATCTGGAAGTTGTTGATTCTAGGCTTGACGCAATCTATCTCCGACAGACTCCTAGCGTAGGAATCCGCGAGCATTGGGGCTAACAATTTTGGCCGCCGATCCACGCCGATGGACGCGGATGAACCGTTTGAAATGTCTTTTCCGGGATCTTCGCTAGCGGCCGCTGGAGCCGAAGCCGCCCGCGCCGCGCGCCGAATCGGCCAAGTCCGACTCTTCAAGTTCGACGCCTTCGTACCTGGCAATCACCATTTGCGCGATCTTGTCGCCGACCTGCACGTGATAATCAGCCTTGCCCACATTCACCAGAATCACTTTGATCTCGCCGCGATAGCCCGGGTCAATCGTTCCTGGGGAATTCGGCACAGTGATTGCGTGTTTTAACGCTAGTCCGCTTCTTGGCCTGATCTGAGCCTCAAACCCCGGAGGAATCTCAATCGCCAGCCCGGTGGCAACCGCAACCGGCACTCCCGGTGTCAGGACGGCCCCTTCCACCGACCGCAGATCCATTCCGGCGTCTTCCAGGGGACCGTGCGCGTAGCTTGGCAGGTGTGCGTCTGGGTGAAGCCTCTTTACTTTGATTCGCATCGATTCGATAATCATAGCTTCCCAATGAGCGAATCCAAAGGAACCCGAGTTTTTACCGTCGGCCCCATGCCGCCTGAGAAGTCCGCTTATGCCCTGGCGCGGTATAGCCGGTCGCCGGACTCCATCAGCAAATCCATCGAGTGGGTCCGCACACACAACTCAGAGAAATTTCTCGACAGCTTCTACTTTCAGTATGGCCATGCCTCCATCGCGGACCTGGGCCATCTGGTCATCTGTTTGGAGGGGATCTCGGAACTCGCGGCAACCGAGGTTGAAGACGAACAACTGTGGGATGGACAGGCGCGTTCGTCCCGCTACCAGGATTTTTCCAAGTCCGGTTTCATCACTCCGCCGGAGTTCAACGCCGCCGATGCAGCTACATACAAGCAGGCCGGCGAAGCACTGCTGGCAGGTTACGCCAAGGTGCATGAGGGGATGGTTGCAACCCTTTCTAAAAAACTTCCGCGTCCGGACGACATGAAGCCGGACGTATACGGCCGTAACATCGCCGCGCGGGCCTTCGATGTCGCCCGCTACTTTCTGTTTTTCGGAATTCCTACCGGCGTGGGGCAAGTCACCAGTATCCGTACGCTGGAGCGCCAGATCCGCCGGTTGAAAGCATCCGAATATGCGGAAGTGAGAGAGCTCGCCGATGAGATCGCAGCCGCCTGTGCCGCGCCC
>JANXXV010001016.1 GCA_025350445.1 Bryobacteraceae bacterium
CATCTACGCTCAGGAGGCAGCCCATTCAAAACTTTGGCGGAGGAAGAGGGATTCGAACCCCCGGACGAGTTTCCCCGTCAACGGTTTTCAAGACCGCCGGTATCAACCACTCACCCATTCCTCCACTCCCAACGTACCTGATTCCGAGGTTCCGCGCAAACCCGGAAGCGATCTGGCGCACCTCACGCAAAAATTGCAGAACACCGCAAATCTTGCTGTGTGTTTCGCGCCATTAACCGGGAGAATCCTGAAGCCTGTCGCCTAAGTGGTTTATTTGGATAGAGAAAGAAAGACCTAACGCCGGGTCGCCGGAATGGCAATCGAAATGCCTATCTGGAAGTGGCGGCAGTCTTCGCAATATCGGTCGAATGCAGCTTCAAGGAGTTCCCATGACAGGCACAATCTTACTTATTTTACTGATTATTCTATTGCTCGGCGCTGTGCCGGCCTGGCCGCATAGCCGCAGTTGGGGCTACTTCCCAAGTGGAACTCTCGGCGCAGTTCTCGTTGTGGTGGTTGTTTTGCTCCTGATGGGGCGAATCTAACCACTGTCGAAAGGCCAATTCCATTAAGAACAAGGATCAACTCACATGACAAGAGAAGACTTCGGAATAGCATACCAGCGGGGATATACGCTCACAGTCCGTTTCCTGGTATCGAGGGGCTTGCCCTACGACACCGCGCAGGAAACCGCGCAGGCGGCCTGGGTCAAAGGCTGGGAGAGGATTGGCCAACTGCGTGATCAATCCATGGTGTTGACATGGATGAACAGCATCGCCCTCAACATCCACCGCAGCTACGTGCGCCGCGAACCCCTGTTTCAGGTTCTTCCGGAACTCTCCACGCCGCCGAAGGTGAATCTGGCGGCCATTGACGTCCGCAGGATTCTAAAGACTTGCAAACACAACGATCGCGTCGTACTCCAGCGCCACTATCTGGAAGGTTTCAAGGTTCAGGAGATTGCCCAAGAACAGGGCTGGACCGAGACTGCCGTCCGCATCCGGCTGCTCCGCGCGCGACGCACCGTGGGCAAGCGCCTGGGGCGCAAGTTTCCAGAACCAGGCCAATCGAGAAAATCTCTTCTCGCCTCGCCAATTGGTGAAGCCATCCAAGGGGTCGCTGCGTAGCGTTTCTATAGTCCCAAAATCATGAGAGCCCGGCATCCAATGGCAGTCCGCCGTTGGATGCCGGGCTTTTTCTATTTGTTGAACGCTGGTGTTCGGATTTCCTTCGTTACGCGTAAGATTTTCCACTGAACGGCGCACTTGTCCTGCACTCTCATTAAGCTTTCATAGTTTTCTGTACTTTAACTCCCTGCCCGGTGTGGCACGCGAAATGCTTTCATTACCATTGTGAAAACGGCGAGTGACCCGCAACAGGGCACTCCCATCTTGAGGAGGATGAAATGCTTCACTACGCGTTAGTATTTTTCTTGATCGCCCTGGTTGCGGCCGTGTTTGGATTCGGCGGAATCGCCGTGGCGTCCGCGGGAATCGCAAAGATCCTGTTCTTTCTGTTTCTCGTTGTATTCCTGGTCACCCTTGTAATGAGCGTCGCCCGGCGCGCCTGACTCTTTAGATCGGCTGGTTCGAGAGAAAGCTGGATCGGCAATCTGCCGTTTTCAGCTTTCTCACTGTATCGAAGGAGGAATTATGGCCGGAAAGAACACGGCAGTTTTTGGAATTTATTCCGACCCGTCGCACGCCGACGAGGGAGTGGACACGTTAAGAGTCGCCGGTTTCCGCAATACCGACATCTCGGTCCTCTTCCCGGACAACGAAGGGACCAAGGATTTTGCGCATGAAAAGAACACCAAAGCGCCGGAAGGCGCGGTTACGGGTGGGGCATCTGGCGCAGTTCTGGGCGGCGCTTTGGGTTGGCTTGCCGGTATTGGCGCATTGGCTCTTCCGGGCCTTGGGCCGTTCATCGTCGCAGGTCCCATCATCGCCATGCTTGGGGGCGTCGGAGTAGGCGGAACCGTAGGCGGGCTGGCGGGTGCGCTTTTGGGCGCGGGCATTCCCGAGTACGAAGCCAGGCGATACGAAGGGAGAATCCGCAAGGGCGGCATTCTTCTCTCTGTCCATTGCGACAATTCCGATTGGGTGCGCCGGGCAGAAAAAATTCTTGCGGAAACCGGAGCCGAAGATATCGCTCCGGCCACGGAGGCTAAGGCGGATCAGCCAGCCATCGAAAATCTACAGCCCCGAAAGGGTATTGAAGTCGAATAGGAGCTATCAAAACATGTCGCATGCAAATACATCCGTATATGGTATTTTCCCCGATCAAACTTCCATCTCGGAAGCAGTGAACGCTCTTCGAGCCGTCGGCTTCCGAACCACCGATATCTCCATCCTGTTCCCGGATAATGTCGGGACCAAGGATTTCGGACACCAGAAAAGTTCCAAGGCTCCCGAAGGCGCGGTGGCCGGCGGTAGCGCCGGGGCCATCCTCGGCGGCATGCTCGGTTGGTTTGCAGGGATGGGGATTTTGGCGGTTCACGGGCTGGAGCCGTTCGCCGTGGCAGGGCCACTCATGGGAATGTTGAGCGGATTAGGCCTGGGGATGTTAGCCGGGTCGGTGACAGGCGCGCTCACCGGCGCCACCTTTCCCGAATATGAAGCGAAGCGGTTCGCAGGACGGATTCGCAGTGGCGGCATTCTGATTTCTATACACTGTGACGACCTCAATTGGGCGAAAACAGCGGCAAATACACTGCGCAGAGCGGGAGCGCAGGACATCGGATCTTCCAGCGAAGCGAAGGCCGATTTTGCAGTCAGCGAAAAACCCATGCCCCGTTCGCACGCCGTATCTTCCACATTCCTTCTATAGAATCGCAGGGACCCGTTAGCCGGGTCCCTGCTCCAGCCTAGGCCTTTTCCGGGGTCCACGAAGGTGGATCGCTGGCCGGAAAAGATTCTTCCGATGCCTCGGTCACTTTATCCCGGTCCCACAATTTCCCCGGTTCCTGCGTTGTCCTCGACTGGACTTTCCGGTTCGTGCTGCCTTGTTCCATCAACTGCTTGAAGCACCTTAAATCATTCCGCACCTGCTTCCGCGGATACTGCCCGAACAATTTTGCAACAGCCGCGCCCAGTTCGCCCGCTGGCGGATTGTACTGCAAGGATATCTTGACGTCAGTGCTGTTTCCGCCCGGCGCCGGATGGAACGAAACCGAGCCGGCGTTGTCCACTTCCGAACCTTCCAACGACCTCCATCCAATGAGCCGGTCTTCCAGATCGTTGATGATCTCCGCCTGCCATTCCACCTGAAATCCAGCCGGCCCGACCGCGATCCAGCGCGACTTCCGGTCGTCGATCATATGCACCGCTTCCAAGTGGTCCATGAACCTCGGCAGGTTCTCCAGCCGGCGCCAGAAGCGGTAAAGCTCAGCGGCGGGTTTGTTTACGTGAATGCTCTCGTCCACGCGGATTCCCAATTCATACGGGACGCTCACACGGTGTCCGGCGCCCTTGCCGTTGCCGCCGCGCGCCGTATTGATGCCCAGCGCCTGGTACAGATCGCAATGTCCGGTGGCGCCGCGCCAAAGCAGGCCGCCACCCAAAGCAGCCAGGCCCAAGCCAGCCCAGTCCCGCTTCCCCAGGCCGAAAGCAACCAGCGTGCCTCCGCCTATCAGCGATGCCCATCGTTCCGTTTCTTTTACGTTTGTATCGTGCATTTGTCGTTTCAGGATCGTCATCCGAAGGTGCTCCTTTGCCATAATGAAGACTCTGCAAGCAATGAAAGGTTTCCGCCAGCCAATGCGACGCCGAACTTTCTTAAGCCTTTCCACCGCCGCGGCATTTGCGGCCGAGCCTGGAAAAGAAGCCGCCGACCATCAACGTCCCCAATACCACTTCCTGCCCGCCGCCAATTGGATGAACGATCCCAACGCCCCGATTTTCTGGAAGGGAAAGTATCACATGTTCTACCAATACAATCCGAACGGCGCCTTCTGGGGCACCATGCATTGGGGACATGCCGTCAGCACCGATATGATCCATTGGAAGCACCTGCCCATAGCCCTGGCGCCAACCCCGGGCGGCGCCGACAAAGACGGCGTTTTCAGCGGCTGCGCAGTGGATAATAACGGCGTACCCACGCTGATCTACACCGGCACCAAGCCGGAGGTGCAGTGTATCGCCACCAGCACCGACGGTCTCTACACCTGGAAGAAACACGAAGCCAATCCGGTGATTCCGGGGCCGCCCGCCGCTCTGGCCGTCACCGGATTCCGCGACCCTTGTGTGTGGCGTGAAAACGACGCCTGGTACATGACGCTTGGCTCCGGATTCGCCGGCGTGGGCGGCGCGGTGCTGCTCTACACCTCGCCGGATCTCATCCACTGGACTTACATGCATCCGCTGTTTACCGGGGATATGCGCAGTGGAACTGTGGACGCCAACGCCAAAGGCCCGGTGGCAACGGGCGAGATGTGGGAGTGCCCTTCGTTCTTTCCGCTTGGCGACAAACACGTGCTGTTTGTTTCCACCCAGGGCGGAACGCCGTACTTCATTGGCACCTACAAAGATTTTCGCTTCGAACCGGAGGTGCGCGGGCACCTCGACCACGGCGCCTACTACGCCCCCATCACGCAGTTGGACGCGCAGGGCCGCCGCATTTTATGGGGCTGGATTCCCGAACGCAGAAGTGCGCAGGCGCAACGCTCGGCCGGTTGGTCCGGAGTGCTCTCGCTGCCGCGCGTC
>JANXXV010001038.1 GCA_025350445.1 Bryobacteraceae bacterium
CGGCGCGGACGCCTTGTTTGACAAATCTTGCAGAGGATCACGAGGTTACCCTTATCGTAACGTAGAATGAAAAACGAACCCGACTATGCGCACCGATGTTTACCTGAAAATTGTAGTGGAGCACGATCCGCCGGATACACCGCAGAAGATCGCCGCTGAAATATGCCGCCAGGTGGAGAAAGTCTATAGTGTCCGGCGAGCGGAGATCTCCAGTATCGTCAGCCGGCAGGGGGAGGAATAGGCCTGATCAATTGACCGTAGATTCGGCGGAAGTAGCCATCGGTCATCCCGGCTAGATAGTCGCAGACTTTCCGATGTAGGGGGTCCGGCGATTCCACGTAATGTTCAGGCATCCGGTCCGGATGATCCAGGAAGAACTGGAACAGTTCGGCGATCATCTCCGCCGAGTGCGCCCGCTCGATGGCAAGCAGGTCTGAGAAGTAGACCTTGCGCTTCAGGAACTGCTTTAAGGATGAATTAGCAGCGTTCGCAGCCGGCGCAAAGGCTGCCAGGCGCACCGGAGAACTCCGGATCTGCTCGATGCTTTCGACGCCTTGCGCCGCGGCGAAGGTGCCGTCGATCAAGCCCGATACCAGGACATCGATGAGACCGCGCAAGCATTCCAGGAACCGGACTCTCTCCGAGGCGCCGGCGAATTGCGTTTCCACGGCCTCGGCGATTTCCCGATAGTCCGGTACCTCGGCGGTGAGCTCGTCCACAGTGAAGAATCCCGCTGAAACGCCATCGTCCAGGTCGGCCGTGTTGTAGGCAATCTCGTCGGCCAGATCGATCAACTGCGCTTCCAGCGGCGGCTTTAGCCCGGGAGCGTATTCGTCGAGATCGGGAAACTCCCCGGGTTCGAAATCCCGGGAATGCTTGGCGATGCCTTCGCGCACTTCAAACGTCAGATTGAGGCCGGGGAATCGGGCGTACCGCTGCTCAAAAGACTCAACGATGCGCAGAGAATGGAGGTTGTGATCGAACCGGTCGTCGAACCGGCGCATCTGCCGGTCCAGTTCTTCTTCGCCGGCGTGGGCAAACGGCGGGTGGCCGATGTCGTGCGCCAGCGCGAGCGCCTCGGTGAGATTCTCGTCAAGGCCGAGGGCGGAGGCGGCTGTCCGGGCGAGCTGGGCCACCTCGATAGTATGGGTGAGCCGGTTTCGGAAATGATCGGACAGTCCCGGGGTAAAAACCTGCGTCTTGTCTTCCAGGCGCCGGAACGCGCGGGCATGGACGATGCGGTCGCGGTCGCGCTGAAAATCGTCGCGATAGCGGTGGGGCAGCTCTGGAAAGCGGCGCCCGCGCGATGCACTTACCGGGAACCGCAGATGCGCCAGTTGAGCCCGATCCACCGGATTCGCCGTTACTTCTGCGACATTTCGCCCAGGGCGGTGATTGCCATGCGGCTTACGGCCGAACGCTCAGTCCGTAATGGCTCCAGCAGCTTTCGCGCTTCTTCCGGCTTGGTGCGGGCCAGAGCGTGAGCCAGGGCGATGGCTGCCTGTTCCTTGGAAACCATGATGGTGGGGTGATCCAATACCGATCGCAGAAGCTTCTCGGCATCGACCGCACGCCCCTGAGTTTCATACAACTGGGCTAGAGATAGCTTTGCTTGCGAGGCGTAGTCCGCGTCGCCGGACTCGGCGATGGGCTTCCAGAAGTTCTCCGCTCCGATTACATTACCCTGGTCGGCATAGAGAACGCCAAGGTAGAACCGCGCGATCACGCCTTCCCGCTTACCGGGATATTTCTCCATCACGCTGGTTAAGGCTTTCGAAACCGCGGCCGTTTTTTCCATCGCCGTGGGGAACGATTGAACGAACTCGCTCGCGTTGGCCGGGCCTATCTGCGCATCCTGCACCCGCATGGCCGCGTTGAGATCCTCGGCGCGCACGCCAGCCTGATGTTCGAAGAAGACGTAGGCCCCAACAGAAATCACGATTGCAGCCAAACCGATGCCGCCCCATTTGATTACCTGGCTTCGGTGATCGGTGGCGTACTCAACTGTGTGACCAACCTGTTCTACGAACTTGTCATGCTTGAGATTGTGGCGATGTACTTTGTCCAATGAAAAACTCCGAAACCTCTATTCTAGCGCATGGAGGAACGGGACTGACACGGAATTTCAATATTTCCCCCGCGACAGTCTCACGGCTGCCCGCTAAAACGAGTTCAAAGAGGGTCGGCCGTGCCAAATAAAGTGCAAAAGTGGCATTTCCGGCGCGACCAGGTTCGGTCGAAACTGATAGCCTGACTGACCCGAATTTTCCCGGCAGAGCTGCAAGCGGCACGCTAAGAGCCTTCGGCGCTGACGTGAAACGCATCAGAATCAGAAAAGTTTCTTGACTTTGAGAAACGTTTATGGGTATATCATGACTGAGCCTCCGTTCGGCGAGATTCACGTCAATTTCCGCCGAACGCTTGTATCAAAGGAAAAGCAACCATGACGCGAATCTTAATCGGATATTTCTTACTCTTGACGATGCTGAGTGCCGCCGAACCCACCGGCACATTGGCCGGAACCGTAACAGACCCCGCCGGGGCGGTAGTTGTGGCGGCCAAAGTAGTTGCAACCAACACACAAACAGGCCAAACGCGGGAAATGCAGAGCGGGACAGACGGTGGCTTCGTTTTCCCACTTTTGCCCGTCGGCGCCTACAAGGTTGCTGTGGAAGCATCCGGTTTTGGCCGCTATCAGCAGACCGGTTTACAACTGGCAACCGATCAATCCGTAACGATTCAGATCGGCCTAAAAATCGGCACCGCCGCCGAATCGATTGAGGTCACGGCGAGTCCGCAGATGGTTGAAGCCCGGTCGGGTGCGCTTAGCCAAGTGGTGAATCAACGGAAGATTATCGAATTGCCGCTGAATGGACGGAACGCGGCCGCGTTGGTATTGCTTTCCCCCGGCGCCGTCGATTTGAGGGCCGGGAACTCAAACGGCTCCGGCGATACAGTCCAGACAGTGACCTACCCGGGCTCCGTTTCGGTGGCAGCCAACGGCGGTCGCGCGGATACGGCTAATTACAACTTAGACGGTGGCAGTAACCAGGATACTTACACGAACGTGAACAACCCGTTCCCGAATCCGGATGCAATTGAAGAATTCAGCGTCCAGACCAACAGCTTCAGCGCGGAGTATGGACGAGGTTCCGGCGCAATCATCAACGTCGTAACGAAATCGGGCACCAATGAATTTCACGGTAGCGCCTTCGAATTCTTCCGCAACGGCAATCTGAACGCCCGCAACTTTTTTGCCGTGAGCCAGGACCAGTTGAAGAGAAATCAGTTTGGCGGAAGCTTCGGCGGCCCCATCATCAAAAACAAGCTCTTTTTCTTTGGAACGTATCAAGGCACGCAGATTCGCGACGTTGCCTCAAACCGGAACGCCACCGTGCTGACCGCGGCGCAACGCGGCGGCAACTTTTCCTCGCTCAGCAGGCAGTTGGTGGACCCGCTGACGAAATTGCCGTTCCCGGGCAACATCATCCCGGCCAGCCGCATTAGCCCGGTTGCCGCCAAGGTTCTGCAATACCTGCCAACGGCGACGTCCGCGGATGGGCTTACCTATTTCGATCTGCCGGACAGTGAACACGAAAATCAGTACATGGGCCGGGTGGACTACCTGATCGGCAGCCAGAGATTGTACGGCCGCTACCTGTATACGGATTACCAAAGGAATGCGGTGATCGGCGACAAGAATCTGCTTACGGCGACGCGCGGTTTCGATCTTCCCACGCAAAGTGCCTCATTCAACCACACGATGACGCTGGGGCCCACGTTGTTGAACAGCTTCATTATGTCGTATTCGCGGAATCATTCTAAGATCTTGAGCGGCGCTCCGTTTAGCTTGGCCGATCTCGGCGTCAGCAACGCGGCCCATTCGAATCCGGCGGAGTTGGTTATCGCGGCATCGGGATATTTCAGCATCAACAGCGGTCACCCTGGACAGTTCGATCGGGACACTTTCCAAATCACCGACAGTATTCACTGGGTGAAGGGCGCGCACGAAATTGCCATCGGCGGCGACTTCCTGCGCTCAAGCTTCAATGGCACCAATACATACCGGCAGAATGGAGCGTTTCGGTTTAGAGGAACCAGTTATTCCGGCAATCCTCTGTCCGATTTCCTGGTGGGCTACGCGGACCGCTTCCTGCAGGGCGGCGGCGAGTACACGTCCCGTCGCGGCAACATGGGCAGTCTGTTCGTTCAAGACAACTTCAAAGCGCGGAAAAACCTGGTCCTCAGCGTTGGTTTGCGCTGGGATCCCTTCATTCCGCCGGGTGAGGCGAAAGGCCGGACAGAATGCTTTGTACCGGGTGCGAAATCTACCCGCTTCCCCAATGCTCCCGCAGGCTATCTGTATGCGGGTGATTCGGGCTGTCCCTCCGGCGGCTTCTATTCGAGCTGGAAACAGTTCGCTCCCCGGCTTGGTATTTCGTACAACCCGGGCGCGGGCAAGACCGTAATCCGTGCGGGAGCTGGTCTTTTCTTTCAACCTCCCTTCCTGGAAGCGTTCAACAATATGGCGGACAGCGCTCCATTCAGCCCGCAGGTGCAGGTGTTCCGGGTTCCGTTCGGAAACCCCTACGCCAGCACACCTAATCCTTTCCCGGCACAGTATGCCCCAGTCATTCCAGCAACTAACGTTGCCTTCAATACGCCGATTAGTTTGGCGGTTTCCTACGACCGTAACTGGAAGCCGTCGCGAGTGATGAACTGGAACCTTACGGTGGAGCGGCAACTCGCCGGGGATGTTCTGGTGCGGGGTTCCTATGTCGGTTCGAAAGGCACGCATCTCAATTACAACACCGACATAAACGCACCGCGCCCCAGCGCCACGGCCACGGCGGACAACGAAGACGATCGCCGGCCGTACCAGCAATTCGTACAGATTACGCAGGATATTTCAGGCGCCAACTCTATTTTCCACGCCCTGCAGTTGTCGATGGAAAAGCGCTTCTCCCGTGGTTTCACCGCCAGCGCCAACTACACCTGGAGCAAGAGCATCGATACGGTTTCCTATTCGACCGATCTCGACGGGATCAATGTCATCAATCCATTCAACCTCAATGCCTATCGGGGCGTTTCCGATTACAACGTGCCGCACCGGTTCATTCTGAACTACCTGTGGCAGTTGCCGTCGCCGAAAGCCGGCCTGGCGCGCTCCGTACTGGGCGGGTGGCAAACATCGGGAATATGGTCCCTGCAGAGCGGTTTCCCTCTGAACATCACGTCGGGTAACGACACCTCGTTCAGCCTTCCAGCGGTCGCCAACGATCAGGCACAGCAACTCTGCACGCCGCAGTACACCGGCGGAGCACGGAATCAGCGCATTACCAATTGGTTTCAGCCGAAGTGCTTCGGCGTTCCCAACGACAACTCCTTCGGGAATGTCGGCCGCAACACGCTAATCGGGCCCGGCACGGTGAATGTCGATTTCGGGGCGCACAAACTGTTCACTCTGAGAGAGAACATGAAGCTACAGTTCCGCGCCGAGTTCTTCAACGTCTTCAACCACACGCAGTTGAACAATCCGGACACCAGCGTGTCGGACTCCACATTCGGCAGGATCACCAGTGCACGCGCCCCTCGTATCACGCAACTGGCTCTTAAGCTGATTTTCTAAACGCACCCACTGAAAAGCCCACATTAATTGGGCTGAAATTGTATGATGCCCTGTGGGGCGGATTGCAGGCCCAATCGAGGAACGAGGCGTGAAGAAAAAAACATCCTTTAAGGAATTGGCTCAGCACGCCAAGGTAAGCACTGCGACCGTGTCAAGAATTTTACGCGGGCAGGTGAATGTGGACTCGAGCATACGGGCGCGGGTCCGCAAAGCGGCCGAGGAGCTTGGCATAGACCTGGAACAGCGAAGGAACGAAAAGTCGACCATCATCGCGTTCATTCTGGGAAACCGGAATTTGCTGCACAATTTTCAGGCAAGAGTTCTCTCCGGAGCGGAGGCATACTGTTCCTCGCAGAACAAAGAGATCCTGTTTTTATCGCACCGTTACTCGCCCGCGGTTCCATCCAAGGAACTGCACCTGCCGCAAATCGTCAGCCAGCGTGCACTGGTAAGGGCCGTGATTCTGGGCGGCACGAATTCCTCCAACATGCTTCTTGCGCTGCGCGAGCGTGAGATTCCATTCGCCGTACTTGGCAACAACGTAATCGGGCAGTGGGACCCTAGTGAATACGACGCCGTGTATTCCGACGACATTCAGGGTGCATTCGATTTAACTGTCCACCTGATTGAGGATGGCCACCGCGACATATGGTTCATTGGTGACAGCGACCTTCCGTGGTACGCGCGCTGCGCGCAAGGCTACCTGGAGAGCATGACGTTGGCAGGGCTGAAGCCGCGCTTCAGTGAGATTCACTCCGATGACCGCGAGTTGGGTTATCTGGCAATGCGGTCGATTCTTTCGCGGCGCGAACCGGTGACGGCGGTCATGGCCGGATCGGATCAGATCGCTATAGGCGTCTACGAGGCGTTGCATCAGGCAGGTCTGCGCGTTCCGGATGACATCTGCGTGGCGGGCTTTAACGACAGCGAAGCGCTGATGATGGACCCTCCGCTAACCAGTGTGCGGGAGTTTCCAGAAGAGCTTGGTAAACATCTTGCCGAGTTTGTGCTGCGGCGTATTCAGGAGCCTGGCCGGAAACCGCAGCAGTTGACGATTCCGACGCGCGTGGTGGTCCGCGAGTCCACTCGGGCCCGCTCGGCGGATCCGGCGGGAATAGCGCGCCGCCGCACCGAGGCTCCGTTGGTTTCCGAAGTCTAGATGGCAGAAGAAATCCAGATCGAACCGGAAGCCACAGCAGCCCCGCCAGGCTTTCACTATCGCTGGTGGATTGTATGGGCGCTCTTCGGATCGACGGTCCTCAATTACTTCAATCGCCAGACCCTCCCGGTCCCCGCCCCGCTGATTTCCAAAGAACTGCATCTCAGCCATAGCGAACTCTCCCATATCTTTGCGGCATTTCAAATTTCCCATGGGCTGACGTGGCTGCCGGGCGGCATCTTCCTGGACATCGTCGGCACGCGGCTCGGGCTGTCTATTGCCGTTGTTTGGCGGCCGCTCGTCAGTTTAACTACAAGCTTTGCAAACTCGGTAGCCACTTTCAAACGCGGGATGTCAGTCATGCGCGCTCGAAAGGTAGTTTGCGTCGTCAGCTGTATTCCCATGCTCGCCGGCATACCGGCGGCACTGGTACAAAGTCCGTTTTGGGCTCTGACGCTCATCTGTTCGGCGCTGTTCGGTTATGCAGCGTGGGCCACCATGGGACTGACGCTGCCGTCCGGCCTCTTCCCTCCGGATGTGGTGGGAACGGTCACAGGTTTGAGCGGGCTTGGAGCGGGCGCGGTTTCCACTGTTTTTACGTTGTCGATCAGCGCGCCGGTCGATCGATTTTCTTACGTTCCAGCGTTTATTGCGGCGGGCGCCATGCCGCTGCCGGCCACGGTTAGCATCTTACTTTTGACTTTAACGGATGAGGCAACCGGCGTTGATCGGGGTCTTGTCTAACCAGGGAGGTTTCGAATGCCGAATACAGTATCACGAAGAATTTTTTTAGGCGGCGCGGTCACCGCGGCACTGCCATTCACGGCTCGATCATACGCCCGCATCATTGGCGCAAACGATCGGATTCAGATCGGCGCCATCGGTTGCGGACATCGGGCCAAGGGCCACCGGGCAATGCTCAAGAAGTCTTTTGCCACAGACCCCAAGTTCGATTTCCGGAGCGTCTGCGACCTCTGGACGGTTAACCGCGAACGAGCCGCCGCGGACGGTGAAAGTCTTTTTGGCACGCGTCCGAAGACATTCAAGTATTCCGAAGAACTGCTGGCCGACCGCGAACTGGACGCCGTGATGATTGGCACAGGCGACCATCAACACGCAAGAATTCTGGCCGAGGTGGTGAAAGCCGGCAAAGATTGCTACTGCGAAAAGCCGATGGCGAATACGCTGGAAGACGCCAAGCTGGCGCGGGACACGGTGCGGTCCGGCAATCAAATAGTGCAGATGGGTTCCCAGTGGTTGAGTGATCCGTATCAGCAACGCGTGCGAGAGATTGTGCGCAGTGGAAAGCTGGGCAAGATTGTGTCCGTCAGCCAGAGCTGGAACTTCAACGGTCCGCGATGGGACGTCCCGAACAACCCTGACATCGCAGCGATTCGCGAGCAGGATACCGATTGGAAACGCTGGCTTCTGGGGCGATCGCCGCGGCCGTTCGATCCGCGCGTCTACTTCGAATTCCGGATTTACAAGGACTTCTCCGGCGGCATCACCGACCAATGGTATAGCCATGGCTCCGGGCTGGCTCATTTTTATTTGGATACGTTCATTCCGGATAGCACGGTCTCAAACGGAGGAATTTTCGCCTGGCATGATGTCCGCGAAAATCCCGACACCTTCCAGTGCCTATCCAACTTCACCGAGAAGCAGGTGCTCTATGACTACAGCACCACGTTCGGCAGTTCGTATGGCGACCATAGCACGATTCGCGGCACACACGGGACGCTGTATTCTCCCGGCGGCGAAGGTAGCCCGCAGTGGTGGTTCGTAGCTGAAACCAAGAGCGGTTGGGGTTCAAACATCGTCTTCGATTTGAAAACGGGCAAAGCCAAGCCGGAATTGGTGACCATCCCCGGGAATTCGGAAGTGCCGCCGGTTGATCAGGATGACAACCTGAAATATCACACTGACAACTGGTTCAGTTGCATGCGCAGCCGTAAGGCGCCAAACGGCAACATTGAAACCGGGTTCGCCCACGCCGTGGCGGTGGTGATGGCCACGCGCAGTTATCGCGAAGGAAAGAAGATGCACTGGGATCGTAAGCACGAGCAGATTCTGGACCATCCGGTTTCCGCCTAAGCTTCACTTTTGATTCGATGTTGTGGGCCGCCGCCCGAAGTGTGTCCGGCCGGAGACTACATAAGGAGGGAATAGAACAAGTTCATCATGGCCAGAGTATATAGCCTCACCCCCAAGCGCGTACCCCGCGTTGAGACGCCGCTTCGCGGAATCGTGACCGAGTTTCCAGTGCCGCAAGCCGAGCCTATCGTCACAAAGCTGCATGCCTGTGAGCCTGTGGCGATGCGCGGCCGGCCGCCGGTCGTCCGGGACCATGCCGAAGGCTTCCAGGTGTACGATCCCTGGGGCAACAAATGGATCGACTGGTCCTCCGGCGTCCTGATCGCCAACGCCGGCCATGGCCGGCGGCAGATTGTGGACGCCATTATGAAGCAGGCCTCTTCGAAATTGCCGGCGAACTATTGCTTCCCCAGTGAGATTCGTCCGCGGATGGCGGAGACGCCGGCCAACCTGCTGCCGGAACCGCTAAAGAAAGTGTTCCCGCCGACCACCGGTTCGGAAACCGCCGAATGTGCCATCAAGCTTTGCCGCACCCACGGGGTGCAGGCCGCGGGGCGGTCAAAGCACATCCGGTCAAAGCACATCATGGTCACGTTTGAGAAAGCATTTCATGGACGTACGCCTGGCTCCCAACAAGCGGGTGGGATTCCAAGCCTGAAAGACCGGATCGTAAACCTGGACCCCGGTTTCGCACAAGTTCCGTTCCCTGATGGATTCCGTACGGAAGACAAAACATTTGCAGGATTTGAGCAGGCGGTACGCGAGCAGAACATCCGTCCGCAAGACGTGGCGGGTGTGATGCTGGAGACCCACCAGGGTGGAAGCGCCGCGTTTGCGCCCAAGGAATACATGCAAGCCATGCGGCAGTGGTGCACACGGAACAATGCGCTTTCGGTCTGCGCTGAAGTGCAGGCGGGCTTCGGCCGCACCGGGACATTTTGGGGCTTCGAACACTACGGCATTGTGCCCGATCTCGCGTTGTTCGGAAAGGGCATCCCGAGTTCGCCGCCGATCTCCGCGGTGGCCGGCCGCGCCGATGTAATGGACCTGCATCCCGCCGGCAGTATGACCTCGACGCACACCGGCAACCCGGTCCGCTGTGCCGCCGCACCGGCTTCCATCGATCTTGTGGTGAACGGGAATCCCGCCGGGAATGCCGGCAAAATGGGCGCGATTCTGCATTGCCGTCCGCGTGAATTGCAGAGCCGCTTTCCGCAAATCGGGCAGGTCGATGGAAAGGGCCTGGTTGCGGGCATTGCCTGCGTCAAGCCTGCCGCGAAAGAGCCGGATGGCGATCCGGCGCGGGAAGTGTTTGAACGCTGTCTTGAAAAGGGCGTCCTGCTGTTTAGTCCCGTCGGCTTCGGAGGCGGGACGGTGAAGATCGCACCGCCGCTGGTAATTACCGCGGCGGCGATTGACGAAAGTGTCGTTATTTTGGAAGAAGCGTTCGCGGAAGCGGTAAATCGACAGACGGCGGTGGCGTAGGTGACAAAGCCTGAGGTTCTTATCGTTGGTGGAGGCATGATCACGCACGATCAGCTTCTTCCGTCGCTGTATCACATGCAGCGCCACGGCCGTATAGGCGAAATCACTGTATGCGCGCAGAGACGCCGAACGGTGGAGACGCTGGCGGCGGTGCCGGCATTGGCCGAAGCGTTCCCTGGTCAAACGTTTCGCGCCCATCCGGACAGCGGTGACCTGGATCGGCCGCAACCGGAGCTATTCCGGGAACTGATCGCCCGCATGCCGCCCCGCAACATAGTAGTGGTGGCGGTGCCGGACCAACTGCACTTCGAGGTCATCATGACGGCGCTGCGGCACAATCAGCACGTCTGCTCAGTGAAGCCGCTGGTGTTGAAGCATCGGGAAGCCTTGGAGATTGAGCGCGAGGCCCATTCCAGAGGCCTGGTGGTAGGCATTGAATATCACAAACGCTTTGACGACCGCAGTCTGCTGGCGCGGCGGAAGTACGGTGCCGGACTCTTCGGAGAGTTCAAACTCGGATCCGCCTGGCTTCTCGAAAAATCGTATTACCGCCATTCGAATTTTCAGAATTGGATGACCACGGAAAATTCAGATGCCTTCACGTATATCGGCTGCCACTATATCGACTTGGTACATTTCATCACCGGACTGCTTCCGGTGAGCGTGAGCGTGTATGGAATTCCGGACCGATTTCCCAATGGAAAAGAGGGTTTCCTCTGGACAGACGCCCGCGTCATCTGGAACAACGGAGCGAGCCTAAGCGTGCAGAACGCCCTTGGTTTTCCGGACAACGCTCCGGGCACGAACACACAAGGACTGGTGATGTACTGCAAAGGCGAAAACGACGGAGCCCTGCTTTCGCATTCGGATCAATACCGCGGCCTGAAGTATTCCTACACGCGCAAGAGCGGCGATCCGGGGGCGACGATCTACGCGGAGCCAAGTCCGGATTACTTTCAGTATGTGGACCTCGGTGGACCCGGCCTTACCCCTGTCGGCTATGGATACCGTTCCGTTGAGTACATTATTCAGAGCTGTATCCGCGTGGAAGCCGGCGCCCACACGCTGCTGGACCGGCAGAAGATTGTGAAGGAGCTTGATGCGGCCGGCGTAATGGCCACACCGGGCAACAGCAACTACAACGAAATGGTTATCGAGGCGGCGCGGGAGTCCATTCTGCAAGGAGGCAAAATCGTCGACATCCGAAGCAGCAATAAACAAGATGAGGCTAAACATAGTACCGCCGGTATCGTGACCATGCGGTAGGCTCCATCAGCGGGATCGAACTGGAGGAAGCCCGCGTGCCGTGTCATTGAGACCCTCCTATTCCTCAGCCGTGCCTTTCCAACGCCCCGCAATCCTAAATCCGGCAGTTGGAGCGTCCAGGACCGGATAGGTCTTTAGCCCGCAACCAGTTGCAACGGAATCGGTTATTTCCGAATGGTGAACTGTGAAACATCTGAAATCCTGAACTGTTTCAGCTACCTGGCCCGATCCGAAGGAATCGAATTGCCGGATTTAGGTTCAAGAGCAATCGTCCGCATTGAGGGTGGCCAAATTAGTCCGCCGAACTGGACCAGCCGGCTTAGAATACCGAAATCACCCGGCCAGCGCGGCAAGCCGACCGTCGCGTCAATATTGTGTCCCCTACGCCACCGACGTCAAATCCCGCTGGATGGCGAATTTCACCAAACCGGCAACATCATAGATATCCAGTTTTCGCATCAGGCTGGCCCGATACGTATCCACCGTCTTTGGACTCAAATCCAATCGCGCCGCGATTTCTTTCGCCCGGATACCGTCGATCAAGAGAGAGAACACCTGATATTCCCGCGAACTGAGTGTCTCCAGCGGATCGCAGATATCATTCCGGCGTTGGGAAATAAAGATCTTTTCCAGCTCCATTTCCGGCGAAACGTAGATGCCGCCCGCCATGATCTGCGCCAGCGCTTCATGCAGATGAGCGGCAGAGGCGGACTTCAGCAGAAAGCCGTTTGCACCGCTACGCAGCGATTCCAGAACCAGTTTGCGGTCACCCCGCGCGGAGATAATCAGAATCCGGGTGGCGAGGCCCTGCTCCCGTACTTTCCGGACGATCTCCAAACTGAAGAGCCTGGGTAGATTCAGGTCCACGATTGCGATATCGGGCAGCCTGGTCTGGATCAGTTGTAGCGCCGCGGCGCCGTCGCC
>JANXXV010001039.1 GCA_025350445.1 Bryobacteraceae bacterium
GACCGCGAGCGTGCCAATATCGAAACCCATGATTGCGTCGGCTCCGGTCAGGCTGGGGCTAATGCGGCCTTCGGGATAGGGGTACTTGTCGCCGCCGGTAGCACCGCAAAATTCAGCATGATAGCGCATGAAATTGTGGGCAACTTCATGGGCGCCGTACCAGTCGCCAAAGGATCCGTCAGTGTCCCACTCGTATGCGGTGCCCTCGCCGGAGAGGCCGGTGGGACCGGAGGAGGTAAATCCCGGGAGCCCGTCGGCGCACCCGCGCATGAATCCTCCGCGATCGTCCACCATGCCGTAGTAGCGGGCGTTGGCGGGAATCTTGTTATTCGGGTTCTGGAGGTCTTCCAGCCGCTTCGCCGTTAGAAACGCGTTCACCCGCTCGCAATCCGGAAGGCCGCGCCCGAGCGAGCGCGTAATATCTTCCCGCCCCAGCCAGAAGCGCACGCTGTTTACAGGCCACGAGCGGGCGATCCAGTTGACCATCATGCGGGCATGCTTCTCGTCGTTGATGATGAAATTGCCATTGTCATCCGTATATCCGATCGAATAGATAACCAGAGACAGCGGCGGTACGTCTTCGAAGCGCACATCCAGGATCGCTGTATTGTTCGTATAATCGGTCTCTTGAGGATTCCGGGTTTCAGTGCCGGGATTTACCTCAGCCCGCAAAGACACCGCGCCCTGCCGGTATCCGTCGGGCAATTCAAAGAGGAAGGCCTGATCGCGGATCGCCCGGTCAGGATCCGAAACAACCTGGATTGTGCCTCCTGAGCTGCGCGGTGCAAGGGTCACGGTGTTGTCGCCCCGGCTCGCCGTGAGCACGGCCGTGGTGGTGGCCGTTCCTTGGGAGGTACGGACATAGAAGCGCACGAAAGTGCGTTTCTGCGCCACCAGGCGCACGCTATTACCGAGGTCCTGGATTCCTTGGGTGACTTCAAGACCTATGGCCACGAGGTCCACCGATTGCGCATGAGCGGCGGGTGCAAAGCCCGTTGCAAGGGCGAAGACAGCGAGAACAATAGCGCTCAATCCTGTTGCTTGTGTTTTCATGGCTAGGGGTTTCCGGACGCCGCACGAAGAATCTGTTCGCAACGGCGTGTCTACATTCAGATCAAGAGAAGATCGCCGAATTCTCATTCAGGCTATTTATCGCATTGCTCGACTATCTTGCCGGTCACTTCCACCAGGCGGTCGATGATCTTGACGTCTTCGTCCCAGTCGTCTTCCTCTTTCAATCCGCCGAGTTCTTCGAGACCAGCCAGAATCTGCTTGCCAAGGGCCCGGACACGCTGCTCATTCGCTCCCTTGAACTCCTTCGCTAGAACGTTGCCCAGCTCTTGGGTGGGCGGCACCAACGTGCGTGCTTCCCGCGCCACTTTAGTGATTTCGTTCTTGCGTAGTTTGCCGTTATCCGAATGTTCGTCGATGTAATTGGCGAGCTGGTGCCAGCGGTCGGCCAAATGCTTGATATCCTCGCATAGATCGGCTCGCGCGGGCAACGCCGCCAGCAGCAACGCAAAAGTGGCAATCACTGTGGAAATGGTCCGCATGTCCTTGTTAAAATCTCTTTCCTTAATAGGTGTAATTCATGATCCAGTGGCTGTAGACACCAATCCTCCTTCCATCGGCCCAACAGACTGTAGACTTTAGGGGATAGCTTTGAGGTGAGAATTCTTTCGACGCTTTATAAGTAACCATCCTTGAGGTATAGGACGCCCTGACTACGATGGACTACGCTTTGACATTCCGTACTTGTACAGTTCAGACGGCCGTATGGGTGCTGTGGGCTGGAAGTGTATGCGCCCAGACTGTTTACCTACGTCCAGCGCCGCGTGTGGATCTGCCTCCCGTGATTGACGGGAATAGCGCAGCGTTCTGGGCGGGCGGTCAATTGAATCTCTTCCATTCCACCGGAGTTCCGTCGATCAGCCGGGGAGCCGGCCAGTTCTCGCTAGGTTTTACGGAACCGGTGGCATTCGATTCCCCGGAGCATAAGCCGGTGTGGTTTGAGGCGGCATGGCAGGACGAGGACGGCACGCTTTTTCTTTGGTATCACCATGAACCGGGCGGGGTGTGCCGGGGAAATTCGTTGACGGCTCCGAAAGTGGGGGCGGCAATCTCAAGGGATGGAGGAAAGACCGTGCAGGATCTTGGGATTGTTCTGGAATCCGGGGATGCGGTGGATTGCGGCGCACAGAATGGATTCTTTGCAGGCGGGCACGGAGACGCTTCGGTCATTCTCGACCGTGAAAAGAAGTACTTCTATTTCTTTTTTACAAACTACGGCGGACAGGTGGAAGAACAAGGCGTCTCGGTGGCGCGGATGGCGTTCGAGGACCGGTATCTGCCGGTGGGCGCGGTTCATAAGTATCATGCGGAAACTTGGCTGGAACCGGGTATTGGCGGGCATGTGAAGCCGATTTTTCCGGCGGCTCGGGCCTGGCAACACAGTGATGCCGATTCGTACTGGGGGCCGTCGATTCACTGGAACACTTATCTGGAGCAGTTCGTGGTGTTGTTGAACCGGTCATGCTGCAAGCCGGGTTGGCCGCAGGAGGGAATCTACGTCAGCATGAATAGCGATTTGAGCCAGCCCGAGGCGTGGCGGCCGGCGCAGCGCATCCTTGCTAAATCCGAGATCGAATGGTCTCCGGGATACTACCCGCAGGTGCTCGGCCTGGAAGAAGGACAGACGGATAACTACGCAGGGCAAGTGGCGCGCCTCTATGTCCACGGACGATCGGTTTGGGAGATCGTATTTGAGGGGAAGGACTTTGTGCCGGAACCGGAGCCCAAACCGGAACCGGATCACTGCTTAAACGCGGATAGCCCCACTTGCGATGTCCGCCCACGGCCGTAGGAGTGGTTACGGCTTCGCCTTACGGATCAGCGGGAGAGACACGCCGTTGGGCAGCGACACTTCGAAATGTTCGGTAGGGCGGTAGCCGTGAGCGCGGTACCGGGGTTCGCCCGATAAGGTCGCGCCCAATTTCAACCTTAGGGAAGCCTTGCGCCTCGGCCGCGGCCTCGCAGGCTTGGAGGATCTTGCTTCCGATACCCTGCCGGGCCCAGGCTGGATGGACGAAGAAGACCCGGATGCGGGCGGCATCGCGGACAGGATTGAGCAGCGTGCCGTCTTTGTCTGGGACTTGGTTGCTGCCGAAGAGTGTTTTTCGTTGGCTCCAACCGCCGCGGCCGACGGCCTCGGCAACCAGGTAGGCGCCATCGTCGATCAGTGGCGAGCCGACGCCAAAGACGGTGCCGGGGACGCCTTCCATCTGTTTTAAGGAATAATCTTTCTCTTCGTGCGGCGTGGCCGGGCGGATGACGACGTCCATCAAGACGGCTTAGCGTTTGGCCCAGTATCTGTCGCGGGCCTGCACGGTGAGACCTTTCCGATTAGCGGTGAGCTGGATCTTGCGGAACTCGGAGATGCGGACCGGCAGGTCTGAAACATAGCCGAGGCTGTACTGGCTGCGCAATTCGTCTTGGATCAGGTCGAAGACCTGTTCGATGTTCAGCTTCTTTGAGACTTCGAAGAAGCCGGCGCCGGTCTCTTTGGCCATGCGCACCATGGCGCGGCGGCCTTCGGCGGAATTGGAATCGGAAAACAGGATGGCGTAGATGAGGGTGTCCGAGCGCTGGGCTTCTTCAATCGCATTGGCGAGGCTGGAGTCGCTGCCGAAATCCTCGCCGTCGGAGAGTACGATGAGCGCCTTGCGGCCCTGCTGCGCTTTCATGATGTCTTTGGAGGCGGTGACTACGGCGTCGAACAGCAGCGTGCCGCCTCCGCTTTGATTGCGGAGTTGGTTGCGGGTGGGAGTTTCGACGAAGGCCAGCGCGGCGTCGAGTTCGCGGCGGGAGGTAGTGAGGGGCTGGCGGAACTGGACGTTCATGTCGAATTGCAGGATGAAGAAATGGTCCTTGTTTTCGCGCATCACCTGGTCGATGAAGCGGAAACTGGCGCCGCGCTCGGCGTCGAGCACGCGGCGCTGGCTCATGCTGGTGTCGACCAGGAGTCCGATGGTGAGCGGGAGGTCCGATTGGCGGGCGAAGTAGCGGATGGTTTGGGGGCGGCCGTTTTCGAGGACGGTGAAATCGTCTTTGGTTAGAGTGTTGACGATCTCGTGGTTCTTGTTCAGGACGTTGGCCAGGATGTTGACGACTTTTACGTCGAGCTTGAAGACGGGGTCGTCCTGGGCGGGTAGAGGGCCGCTGGACGAGAGTAGTGCGGCGGCAGAGAGGGTGAATTCACGGCGGGTCATTTTAGGGCTTTGTTAGGAGATGCTTGCGGCGGCTTGCGGGTTACGGCGGCGATGGGAGGTTCGAATTTTTTCAGGCTTGGGGTTGATAGTGCGGACTAGAAGCGGGTGAGAGGAATGGGGGGCTTCTGTTGGAATTGTGGTACGTGAGTGCGGAGGCGGGGGCCTCCTAGCGGGCCGGGGGCCCGCCGTCCTGGCGGATGGTAAGTAGGGTTTGGG
>JANXXV010001034.1 GCA_025350445.1 Bryobacteraceae bacterium
TATTGTCTTCGGCTTGATTGTTGGCATTGTCGCAAAGTTTCTGATGCCCGGAAAAGATCCGAGCGGTTTTTTTATCACCGCGATCATCGGCATCGTGGGATCTTTGATTGGCGAATTTCTGGGCCGTACGCTTGGACTGTACCCCCCGGGTCATCCCGCCGGATTCATCATGTCCGTTGTCGGAGCTATGTTGCTGCTTTTCATTTATCATTTGGTTGTCAACCGCACAGCCTGATACCTTAGAGCGATAGGAGAACAATCATGAATTGGATGGAAAGTCTGGGACCGTTGTTGCAGCAATACACGAGTTCGCAAAGCGCACAGCCCCCGGCAAACGTCGAAGACCATTTCGACCAGGTGGCTCAGGCCGCCCCTGCTTCCGAGGTGGCCGAGGGCTTAGCGGCAGCCTTCCGTTCCGGCCAGACACCGCCGTTTGCCCAGATGGCCGCGCAACTCTTCGGCAACTCCGGCGGCCAGCAACAGGCCGGTGTGTTGAACGCCCTCTTGGGCGCAGTGGGGCCGGCAGTGCTGTCACAAATCGGAGCGGGCAAAGGTGGATCGATCCTTGCGTCGCTACTGGGCGGAGGCGGGACATCCGCGCCCGGTTCCCCTGCCGGAGGTGACACCACTGTCACTGCCGATCAGGCCGCCCAGATTTCTCCCGAAATCGTGAAACAGTTGGCCGAGCACGCCGAGAAGACCGATCCGTCAATCGTGGACCGGCTGAGCCAGATCTATTCCGAGCATCCGGATTTAATCAAGACACTGGGCGGCGCCGCGCTTACCATTGCGATTGCGAAGGTCGCGCAACGCCAGCGTGGATAGACGCTGCAATGATTCGATTCGCGTTATTGTTCTTTTGCGCGATTCTCGCATTCGCGGCGGAGGAAGTCATCTTCGCGGGCACGCCGTCGGTGCGCATTGACGCCGACGGCGGGCAATCGGTTCGCGTGGAACTCAGCGACCTGGGGGCCAAGAAGTACGAATGCCGCATTGTGGCCAAGGGCAAGAAATTCTTCTGGGCAAGCCGCGGCAACCGCGAACTGATCCGTTCCGACAGCGGCGACTACACCTATTTCATCTCTCCGGAAGGAACGGGCTACATCAAGGTTGCACTAACTAAGAGCGCCGCGTTCGATTACATGGAGAGCTTCACCACTGAATTGAAGACCGTCACGTATTGGGGAAAGCGTACGCAAACCCAATAAACACGCAGCGGTCTGCTACTCTACGTCTCATGAAACGTAGAGATTGGTTGAAGCTTCTGCCATCGTTGGCGGTTGCAGTGAACGCGCAGACGGTGGAACCAGAGCAGCCACTCAAAATCACCAGGGAGATGTTGCAGCAGGCGTTCCAATTGTCCGGGCTCACCTTCACCGATGCTCAACTGCTGCTGATGTTGCCTGGGGTAAACAAGCAGGCGGCGAACTACGATCTGCTGCGGAAACTGGAGATTCCGCTCGATACCGAGCCGGCCATTCACTTTCGCCCGCTTCTTCCGGGCAGGCACGCGCCGGCCGGAAAGGCGCGGTTCACTCCCACCAAGGCTCCGGCGATGCGCAAGTGGGAGTCGCCGGAAGATCTGGCATTCCTGCCCGCCCATCAACTCGCCGCGCTGCTGAGGGCGAAGCGTATTACTCCAACAGAGCTGGCCAACATGTATTTGGAGCGCCTGAAAACCTATGCTCCGAAGCTGAACTGCGTGATCACGCTGACCGAAGATCTCGCCCTGGAACAGGCCGCGCAGGCCGGCAAAGAAATCAAACGCGGGAAGTACAAAGGGCCGCTGCACGGCATTCCCTACGGCACCAAAGACCTGTTCGCAACCAAAGGAATCAAGACGACGTGGGGCGCGGAACCATTTCAGAACCAGGTTCCCGATCACGATGCCGCGGTGATTGAGAAACTGCAAAAGGCAGGCGCAGTGCTGCTGGCGAAACTATCCATGGGAGCGCTTGCGCAAGGCGGACTCTGGTTCGGCGGCATGACCAAAACGCCGTGGGACTACGAACAGAGTTCCAGCGGTTCATCCGCCGGTTCGGCATCCGCCACGGCGGCGGGGCTGGTCGGTTTCTCCATAGGCACCGAAACATTGGGGTCCATCGTCTCGCCCAGCACGCGGTGCGGAGTGGCCGGCGTGCGCCCCACCTACGGCCGCGTCAGCCGCTTTGGAGCAATGGGCCTCAGTTGGACCATGGACAAAATCGGGCCCATCTGCCGTTCGGTGGAAGATTGCGCGATGGTTCTGCGCGCCATCGCAGGCAGTGATGGGCGCGATGTCACCGTGGTAGACGCGCCTCTTCACTGGGAACCGAGGCTGTCGTTGAAGAAGCTGAAGATCGGTTACGTTAAGGAAGAGTTCGACAAGTTGGATGCCGAACAGAAGGCCCTCTACGATACCGCTCTCGACGCGCTGCGAAAAGCGGGAGCGAACCTTCAGCCCATCACACTTCCCGATTTTCCGCTGGCAGCATTGCGAATGGTCTTAGTCGCCGAAGCAGCGGCGGCGTTCGATGACCTCACACGCAGTAATGGCGTAGACCAATTGAAGGGACAAGCCCCGGGCGACTGGCCGAATACGTTTCGGACCGCGCGAACTATGACCGCGGTGGAGTACATCCGCGCCCAACGCGGGCGCACTCTGCTGATGGACGACATGGACCGCCTGATGTCGCAGTGGGACGTGTTCGTCTCCACTCCATTCAGCCCGAGCCTTACGGTCACGAACCTCACCGGACATCCGCAGGTGGTAGTGCCGTGCGGTTTCTTCAAAGGGCTGCCGCAAAGCATTCTTTTCACCGGGCGGTTGTACGAAGAAGGCACGCCGATGCGCGTGGCGCATGCGTTTGAACGGGCCACCAATTGGCACACGCTGCATCCGAAGCTGACTGCATGAGCGATAATCGGACATCGTGAAATTCCTACTTGGTCTTGCTATCGCGTGCTCGCTGGCAGCACAGCAGGTTTCAGTAATTCGGTGCGGACGTCTGCTGGACGTGCGCTCCGGAACTTACGTGCAACGCGCAACGGTACTCGTCACCGGACAAACGGTTACCGCCGTGGGACCAGCCGATTCTCTGGCCGTTCCCTCCGGCGCAACGGTAATCGATCTCTCCGGAGCCACCTGTTTACCGGGCTTGATTGACGCCCACGTACACATCACCGGCGATCCCAACGATTCGGGCTACAAGTCACTTGGCATTTCCGTCCCGCGGGCCACATTGACCGGCGCAAGGAATGCGAAGACCACGTTGCAAGCCGGCTTCACCACCATTCGGAATGTCGGCGCAAAGGGATACTCCGACGTCGCACTGCGTGACGCCATTGCCGCGGGAGACATTGAGGGGCCGCGCATGTTGGTGTCGGGACCAGCCATGGGGATTACAGGCGGGCACTGCGACAGTAATCTTTTGGCGCCTGAGTTTCATTCCGTGAGCGCCGGCGTGGCCGACGGCCCGTGGGCCGCCCGTGCGAAAGTGCGGGAGATCGTGAAATACGGTGCGGACCTGATCAAGATATGCGCCTCGGGCGGAGTGCTGTCGAAGGGCGATTCGGTTGATGCGCCCCAGTACACCTACGAAGAGATGAAAGCGATTGTGGAGGAAGCGCACAAGTT
>JANXXV010001048.1 GCA_025350445.1 Bryobacteraceae bacterium
AAACCCGCCTCCACCTCAATAAGTCCGTGGCTCAACAAACGCCGGACGCGCGCCGGCTGGCGGACGCCTTTCAGGATGACGCGGCTTCCTTCCTCGACTTTGAGGTTCTGGACGGTGGGCGCCGATTCGGTGGCGAGCACATTCGTCTGCACCTGCTCATGAAATTCGCGCTTGGTCTTGGCGACTTTCCGCAACGCCTGGTCCGCGCCCTTACGTTGCGCGGAAGTTTGTTCGATGTTCTCGATAGTCTCGCGAGCGTCGGCGTCAAACTTCGCGACCAGTTCCTCGAACTTCCGTTCCAGTTCGCGCAGCTTGGTGGATTCGCGCTTCTCCCACTCGCGCGCGAGCGACTGTTCGCGGGCAGTTGCAGCTTCGATCTTCTGGCGCAACTCGATCTGCAACGCAGCGGACTCTTCAATGCCCTGATGCAGCTCATTCAGGAATCGCGCAATGTCGCGCTCGGTATTGCTCATCGCCGCCCGGGCGCGATCGATAAGAGAGCTTGGGAGTCCCAGCCGGGTGGCAATGTCAAGCCCCGCCGATTTTCCAGGCGCGCCAAGGCGAAGCACGTAAGTCGGCTCAAGCGTTGCCTCGTCGAATCCCATTGAGCCGTTCAACACAGATGCGGTATTGGCGCCGTATACCTTCAGTGCCAGCAGGTGCGTGGACGCAAGCGTAACGGCATTGATCGTCTTGAAGTGATCCAGAATGGCAACGCCCAACGCCCCGCCTTCTTCGGGATCGGTGGCGCGCCCCAATTCATCCAGCAGGATCAAGGAATCCGGCGTGGCATCCAGCACCATCTCCCGGATGCACGTGATGTGCGCGGAGAACGTGCTGAGGCTCTGCTCAATGGACTGGTTGTCGCCGATGTCGGCCAGAATCTGGTCGAAGATGGGGAACTCGGCTTCGGTGGCGGGCACCGGCAGCGCGGACTGCGCCATCAGCGCCAGCAGTCCCACCGTCTTCATGCTTACCGTCTTGCCGCCGGTGTTGGGTCCGCTGATCAGCAGTGTGCGCGTTTGCCCGTCCAGCGTTAACGACACCGGCACGATGGGTTTCCTCTGCTTGCGCAAGACGTCCTGCAACAAGGGATGCCGTGCATCGCGCAGATGGATGCGGCCGGTGAACTTCGGAATCACGCAATCGAACTCGCCGGCGAAAGCCGCTTTTGCGAACAGAAGATCCATCCCGCTCATCACCCGCATGGCTTCGCGGATCTCGGGAGCCTGGGCTCGCAGCTTCTCTGTCAACTCGCGCAGAATGCGGTGTACTTCGCGCATCTCCTCTTCGGTCAGCCGGACCAGTTCGTTGTTCAGGTCGATGGTTTCCAGCGGCTCCACAAATAGAGTCTGCCCGCTGCCGCTGGCTCCGTGAATCACGCCGTTCACCTTCCGCCGCTGGCCTGCGATCACGGGGACGACGAAACGGTCGTTGCGAATGGCGACGTACTCTTCCTGAAGAACGCCCTCTTCCCGATGGGCGCGCAGGAAGCGTTCGAGCGATTCGTGAATTTGCCGCTGCTGCTTTTCCTTGTCGCGGCGCAGCCGGTTGAGCGCCACGCTGGCGTGGTCCGCTACCGATCCGTTCGGCAGCACCTTCCCCGCGACGTCGCGCAACAGCGGGCGGAAATCGGCCAGACCGCCGGCTCGTTCCGCCAACTTCGGGAAGCGCTTCGCCTCGCCCAGCAGCAAGCTGCGAACTTCGGTTGTGCGATCTAGAAACGTGGTGACGTCCGCGATCTCCTTGCCGTCCAGACCCGCGCCTTCTATGCGCAATTTCTGAACCGCGGCGGTCGTGTCCACCAGTCCGGTGAGTGGCGGCTTGGACGCCAAACGCAGAAACTCCACCGCTTCGGCCACCTCCGCCAAGGCACTTTCGAGGATCGCCTTATCGGTGATGGGTTCAACGCGTTCCAACTCTATACGCCCGAGCGGACCGGACACAAAGCGTCCCACCAGACGCTTCAGTTCTTCGAATTCAAGCAGGTTGGCGCTCGTGTGTTTCATCACCTACACATCCCGCTTGTCAAAAGCTTTTTCAATCACCGGCAATGTTCCTTCCGTTAGCTTGATGCCCGGCAGTTCTTTCCGCGGCACCCATTCGGCTCGGCTCACATCGTCGCCGGCCACAAGCTCTCCCCCGGTCACCAGGCAGAGATAATCGATGAGCACATAGTGATACTCGGCCTTGCCTTCCGCATCCCTCATGATGCGTTCAAACACCTCGGCGATCCGTAAAGGTTGGATCAGCAGCCCGGTCTCTTCCAGGATCTCGCGTTTCACACCTTCATGCAGGGTCTCTCCGGTTTCCAGCATGCCGCCCGGTAACGACCAGTAGCCCTTCAGCGGTTCCCGGCCGCGCTCCACCAGAAGTATCCGATCGCCATCCAGAACGATCGCGCCGACGCCTAAGATGGGGCAGTCCGGATATTGGCGGCTACCAGACATCCATTTCACTCAACACACAGGACGCTACAAGTTCACTCAGCAGACTGGATGCTACAAGTTCACCAACCAGACTGGATGCTACAAGCTCATTCAGCACGCAGGATGCTGCAAGGTTTGGGTGGGGCGGGCACCCTCGCCGGAGCGGAGGCCCCTGCCTCCGCTCTCGCAAGTTGCAAACCAAGTCAACGGGGCTACCCACCCGGCGCCTAATGCTGCACAGCTCCCTTCACGTCAAGCCGGATACGAAGCACCGACGTGCGCGCCGTAACAAACAGCGTCTGGAAATCCGCATCGCCAAATGCGCAGTTCGAAGGAGTTTCAGCCAGGGCCAGCGAGCCCAGCGGTTTCCCCTCAGCGGAATAGATTGCCAAGCCTTTAGCCATCACGTAGATGTTTCCTTTCTCGTCCACTTTGATGCCATCTGGAACGCCGTCGATGTTCGATATCAGCACCCGTTCGTTTGAGATCGCTCCGGTCTTGTCCACATCGTAGGCACGGATGTTTCTGTCGTCGGAATTCGAGATGTATAGTAGCTTGCCGTTCGGCGACAGCGCGATGCCATTGGGACGGCCGGCGGGTTTCGCCAGCAGACTCAATTCGCCCTTCGGACTGATGAGATAGACACCATAAAAATCGAGCTGGCGGTGGTCCAACTGATCGCCGAAGGCGGGGTCGGTAAAATACACGTGGCCGTTCTTGCTGACGATGATATCGTTTGGAGCGTTCAGGCGCTTGCCCTCCCACTTCTCGGCCAACACCTCTACCTTCCCCTTCTTATCCGTGCGGATCACACGCCCGGTGCGGCTTTCGCAACTGTAAAGCCGCCCTTTATCGTCGAAGGCGTTCCCGTTCGTCCCGTTGGTGTTCTCACGGTACACGGTGACGCCCTCGCCGGGGGTAAACTTCATGATGCGATTGCTGGGGATGTCGCTGAACAGCAGATAACCTTCGCGGGACCAGACCGGGCCTTCGGTGAACTTCATCGCCGTGGCCACTTTTTCCACCGAGACATTCGTGAGGTCCTGTCCGAAAGCGGCGCAGCACGCGAGATAAGCGGCAATGAGTGGACGAAGCATCACCGCTCTATTGTAGCGGGCCGGGAAGTTACTTTGACGCGCCTTCGACCACCAGATTATTGGTGACGCCAAACACTCCGCTTACTCCGTTCGCCTTGATATTCGCCAGGTTCTTGTCGCCTTCATTACCGACCACGCCTTCCAAAGTCACGTTGCCATTCTTCACAATGATATGGATGGGCGGGACGGCTTGCATGGAATACCGCTGCAGGGATGCCTGCCCGTAGATGGCACGGTAGACGGCGATGCGGATCCGGTCGTCATTTGGGGAAAGTGGCAGCACCTCGATCTGATTGTCTACACTGTCTACGCCTTCAATGTTCTTTACCACGCGTCCGGCATCTGACTTTAGCGTGGGTTTTGCCACCTGGCCGAGCAGCGTAACCTTGGACCCTTCCACCTTGTATGACAGGTTGTCGAATACGTTGTAGTACGGCAGCATCACCAGTTCATGGCGGATTTCTTTCACCAGCTTTTTGTAGGCAACCGAACCGGGATCGGCAGCCATCAGAAGTGCCGTTCCAACCGAGAAAACCAAACTCAAGAGTCGCTTCATTGTCTTCCTCCTCGTCGATAGGACGCAATTCAGCGCGAACTGTTGCGTATCCCGTTCAACGACTATAATCGAGACCTGATGCAAAATCTACCCCGGCGGGGATTTCTCAAAGATATGGCGGCGGGCGCGGCTTCCGCCGGCCTGCTTGCGGGAGCGGCCAGGCGTCCCAATATTCTCTACATCCATTCGCACGACACGGGCAGGTATGTGCAGCCTTACGGCCATCCTGTTCCGGCGCCCAATCTGCAAAAGCTGGCCGAAGGCGGAGTGTTGTTTCGCAGAGCCTTTAATGCCGCGCCTACCTGCTCCCCCAGCCGGGCCAGCCTGTTGACGGGACTCTGCCCGCACAACAACGGAATGTTCGGTCTGGCGCACCGGGGTTTTTCGCTCAACGACTATAGCCGGCACATTCTGCACACTTTGCGGACAGTGGAGTACCGGTCGGCGCTGGTAGGCATTCAACACATCGCAAGAGACCCCGCGGTGATTGGATACGACCAAGTGGTGAAGACGGCTAGCACGCGCGCCGAACACGTCGCTCCGGCGGCGGTGCAGTTTCTGAAGAACACCCCGAAACAGCCGTTCTTTCTGGATGTGGGCTTCTTTGAAACGCACCGCGAATTTCATCCAGCGGGCCCAAGCGAAGACGCGCGGTACTGTCAGCCGCCGGCGCCGATTCCGGACACGCCGGGTACCAGAAGAGACATTGCGGAGTTCAAGGCCAGCGCGCGGGTGCTGGACGCCGCCATCGGGGATGTGCTGACGGCGCTCGAATCCAGCGGCCTGGCCTACAACACGCTAGTGGTGTGTACGACGGATCACGGAATTGCATTTCCCGCGATGAAATGTAATCTTCAAGACCACGGCATGGGCGTGATGTTGATGATGCGCGGGCCGGGCGGTTTCACGGGGGGCAAGGTGTGCGATGCCATGGTTTCGCAGCTCGACCTGTTTCCCACGCTGTGCGAAATAGTGGATGCCAAGCCCCCTGGCTGGTTGCAGGGACGCTCATTTCTACCGGTACTCCGTGGCGAGAAATCGGAAATTAACGAGGAAATCTTCGGTGAGGTTACGTATCATGCGGCATATGAGCCCAAGCGCGCCGCGCGGACGCAGCGCTGGAAATATATTCGTCATTTCGGTGACCGCCATCAACCAGTCCTGCCCAATTGCGACGATGGGTTAAGCAAAGATCTCTGGCTGGAAATGGGCTGGAGAACGCAGCAAGTGGCCACGGAACAGCTCTACGACCTGGGGTTCGATCCCAACGAAACCCGAAACCTGATCGCCGACAACTCGGCGGCCGGGGCGGCAAAGGAAATGCGCGGAAGGCTTGACGGATGGATGCGGCGCACGAACGATCCGATTCTGAACGGACCGATCAAGGCGCCGGCCGGCGCCAAGGCAAACGACCCGAACGGAACGTCTCCGAAGGAAACGCCGGTGGATGCCGCATAAGGGGACCACGGGCCCATCGGCGTTAAATTAATGCGCCGCCCCGGCCAATTCTTTACAACAGGCTACTGGGCAAGGTGGGGCAGACACCTTGTCTGCGCGCGACCCCCCGGTCGCGCTCTTGCTCCCGTCGTCAACTCTTACGGGGGACAGGACACAAGCATCATTCAGTTACTGAGATCTCGCCGTCAGTGTGCGGTACGCGACGAGCCACGGATAGCCTGACGTAACGCCTATGGGCCACGCGCCAGGGTATCTCGTTTGGGGAAAGGGGCCCTGGCGCGGGGCGTCTTGCTTTGTTACTTTGACGTACGCACGCCCAAGAAGTCTTGTTCCAATATTTTTTCGTTGCGTATCATGTCCTTATGCCCAGGTACGCCGCAATCGATATCGGCAGCAACTCGGTTCGAATGGAA
>JANXXV010000006.1 GCA_025350445.1 Bryobacteraceae bacterium
CAACCCGCAGGTGCCGTACGCAAAATCGATCATGGACTACATCTTCCGCTGGCTGGGAGCGAAGTTCCTGGGTCCGGAGTATGCAGTTGGAGAAGCCGGGGAGAGCTCTGCGCTACGGCCCACCGAACCCGACTTGCAGCAATCGCTGCAGTTCAACAATGCGGTGTCCGATGCGCCGTTTTGCGCCGAGTGCGGGTCGATGATGACACGTAACGGGTCTTGCTATAAGTGCGCCAACTGCGGCGGCACCAGCGGTTGTAGCTAACATCTGTTCAAGGGATGGGAGCGGCGGCGATTTGGCTTGGAGGTCTGGATCGCCTTATTTATTAGGAAGTGCGGAAGATTTCCAGAAATTCCCGCGCCGTCACAATATGCGTGGTCTGCCATACCGCGGGAAAGTCTTTGATATTTCCGGTCACCAGATAGTGGGCCTCGGCGGCCTCGGCGCACTCCAGGAAGATGTTGTCGTCAGGGTCGGATGCGGCAGTCACAGATTCGGTGGTCTTCACCCAAACCGCTCGTGTGCGGATGGTATGGAGCGCGCCCGCAATTGCTTCGGGATTGCGCTGCATCCGGGGGCGTCGAATCACCTCGTCGTATTCAGAGTAAACCCCGTCATTGACAAAGAATTCGATCAAACCGCCGGTCGCCAGCAAGAACACCCGGGCCGGAAGCCCAAGCGGCTGCAGAATTGCCGAGACAATAATATTGGTATCCAGAACAACGCGGATCATTCGCCGGACTGCTGCTTTCGTTCACGACGCTCACGTCTGGAGGCGGCAATCTCCGCATTAATTTCTTCCATTGACAGCTTGTCAAGGCCTTTCCGCTTCGCGTCATCCCACGAATCTTGCAGCCAGTCCGGCGTAGGCGGACCCGTTATCCGGTAATAGTCGGCCAAACTGAGAATAAGCACAGCCGAATCCTCATCGCGCTCCACCACGAACCGGTCGTTATGTTCCAAGGCCCGATCCATGATTTCGTCGAACTGAGTCTGCGCCATGGCGGTGGTAATTTTGCTAGTCATACCGATACCCTAACCGTACGCCACCCATCCCGGCCTGTCAAACAGCCGCGCATTCGTGTGAGAAGATTTCAGCACCCCAACCACTAGGAATCTGTGAAACCGGCTGCGATGATACTGGCGGTGGTTCTCGTTACTGCCGGGAACGCACAGACCGTTACCGTGCTCGATCTCGGCTCCCTGGGCGGCGCGTCCATTGGCCTGGCAGTCAATAATCGCGGGCAGGTGACAGGCTATTCCACGCCCACCGGCATCGCAGACAAGCACGCGTTTATCAAGCCAGTGGGACTGGTGATGGGGGACCTGAATTTCTACACTGCCTACGCCAGCGCCACCAGTTATGGGTACGCCATTAACGCCAAGGGCGCGGTGGCGGGTTCCATTGATCCGCAGACGCACAACCTTCCGATGGCTTTTATGTGGGACGGGGCATCGGCGGCACTGACATTACTCGGCACACTGGGCGGAGGAACGAGCGAGGCCCTTGGAATAAACAGCGCCGGGCAGATTACCGGCTGGGCCAGCTTGGCGGATGGCAAGTCGCACGCGTTCGTCCGCACCGGCGCCCCGCTAATCGACCTCGGCGTACTTCCCGGCGGGCAGTATTCGTCCGGGACCGCGATCAACAACGCCGGACAGATCACCGGCTGGAGTTACACAGCCGGCGCCACCAAGCCCAGAGCCTTTCTGTATAATCCCGGCACCGCTTTGGCGGACTTGGGGCAAGGTCTGGATAGTACCGGCAACGCCATCAATTCCCAAGGGCACATCGCCGGGCAATGGGCGGGTCATGCCGCCGTCTATTCGCCGCGTACCGGTGTCACACGAATTCCAGGACTCGACGACGTGATTAGCGATGCGAAGTCCATCAACAGCCTGGGCCAGGTAGCCGGCGTGTACTCGTCCGCCGGGGCAACCAACGTCTACGTCTACTCACCGGGCGGAACCGCCACTGACTTAAACGCGCTGCTGCCGGCCAATTCGGGCTGGCAGATCAAGACGGCCTGGTCCATCAATGACTCTGGCCAGGTAACCGGGGACGGCTTGCACAACGGCGCCAGCCATGCGTACCTTTTGAATCTGCCGCGGTGCGATGTGTCGTTCCCAGTCACATCGCAACAGTTTGGTGCGTTTGGCGGTACCAGCACAGTCACGGTCAACAGCCACGCCGCCGATTGCAACTTTCCTGCCTTATCGAGCGCGGATTGGGTTGGCGTTGGCACTCCCCTGGGAGCGGGAATCCGGCTGATCCCATTTACCGTCGGAATCAATACAGGCGCGGAAACTCGAACTGCAACAATTACTGCCGGAAACCGTGCCTTCTATATTCTCCAACAGGGAGTACAAGCCTCGTCGCCGAAGTTCTCGGACGTACCCGTGTCGCATCCGTTTTTTGAATATGTGAAGACGGTGGCCGCAGCTAAAATCACGTCCGGCTGCGTAGCTTTGCCCGCGCAATACTGCCCGGACGGCCTGACCACGCGCGGCCAGATGGCGGCATTCATCACCCGCGCATCGGCCGGAGGAGATACGTTCTCCTACTCCGCTACACCCTACTTTGACGATGTGCCCGCCAACCACCCGTTTTTCAAGCACATTCAGAAAATGAAAGACCTTGGCATCACCGCCGGCTGTTCGGCGCAGCCCAAGTTGTACTGTCCGGATGCGCCGGTGACGCGCGGCCAGATGGCGGTCTTCCTGGTCAGGGCTCTGACGGGCGACGATTTCGAATACGGGGGCATACCGTATTTTGACGACGTAGCGGCGTCGGATTTCTGGTTTTCATACATCCAGAAATTGCGCGACCTGGGCATCACTTCAGGCTGCTCCAGCACCAGCTACTGCGTGGGCCAGCCAACCACGCGCGGCCAGATGGCCGCTTTCCTGACCCGTGCTTTCCTCACAGCGCGCGTCAACTAGCCTTCCGCCGGGTTATACTGACGCGTCATGTTTGATGCGATTACTCTGCTAGCCGTACTCTTCGCTGGAATATCCGTGATCCTCTTCGTCCGCAACGCCGTTCTCAGAGAACGGCTGAAGGCGTCGGCTGCGGCCGCGGCGGAGAAACTCGCGCTGCTGAACGAAGCACAGCAGAAACTGTCAGACGCCTTCAAGGCGCTTTCCTCAGACGCATTGAACTCGAACAATCAGGCGTTTCTTGGACTGGCGGACCTGACCCTGAAACCGCTGCAGGAATCGCTCGCCATTGCCAGCGCCAGAATTCAGCAGATCGAAGTAGCGCGCGAATCTGCGTATACGCTGCTGACCGATCAAGTAAAATCACTGGCGATTTCGCAATCGCAACTCCATGCCGAGACGGCGAACCTGGTGCGGGCCCTTCGCGCTCCCGCCACCCGGGGCCGCTGGGGAGAAATGCAGCTGCGCCGCGTAGTGGAGATGGCCGGCATGATTGAGCATTGCGATTTTGAGGAGCAGAGCACTGTAGGTCCGGAAGACGCCCGTCTGCGGCCCGACATGGTAATCCATCTCCCGAACGACCGGCGAATTGTGGTGGATTCCAAGGTGTCGCTCGCCGCTTATCTTGATGCAACCGAGGCCGCCGACGAATCTACACGCATCGCCAAACTGGTGCAGCACGCAACGCAAATCCGCGCGCACATCGGCCGGTTGTCGAGAAAGGAATACTGGGCGCAGTTTGAGAACGCCCCGGAATTCGTGGTTGCGTTCCTGCCGGGCGAAGCGTTCTTCAGCGCGGCGCTCGAACAGGATGGTGGACTCATTGAGCATGGCGTGAATCAGCGCGTGATTCTTGCTACCCC
>JANXXV010000015.1 GCA_025350445.1 Bryobacteraceae bacterium
ATTACGTTAGCGCGGGTAAGGATGGCCCCGCAACGTTGTGAACGCGCGGTAGAGTTGTTCGGCAAGCATCGCGCGCGCTAATTCGTGCGGAAAAGTCATCGCGGAGAGAGACAGCAGCAGGTCCGCGCGGCTCTTCCAGGCAGGCGGCAGCCCGTCCGCCCCGCCAATCAGAAACACCTGGTCTCTGCCTTCCATCTCCGCCTTGGCGATCAGTTCAATGAATTGTTCCGACTTCATCGACCGCCCGGCCGGGTCAAGCAAAACCTTCGCCGCCGATGGATGCTTCGCCCAAAGATCGGTGCGCCCGGGGTGAATCTCCCGCATTTCGCACTGGCAGTATCGCGTGGTCCGCTTGATAAATTCCTCGGCGAATCCGTTGGCATGCTGGTCCCGCACCTTGCCGACATAGTAGAGAAAAATCTTCATCAGCGGTAGGTCAGCAGCGATCGGTCGTTCAGATGTGGATGAGCGTTGAATGAACTGAGCGAGAAGCGATCCCCCGAAAACAGGAACTCGGTATATGCGCTGTTCCGCGATACCCACACCAGCTCAATCGCCTTGTGTGGGGCGAGGTCGTGCGCGAGGCCCACGGTGGCCGCGATGGGTCCGCCGGATGTGAAGACCACCGAGCGGGACGACTTCGGCGCGACAGACCGGATGTGATCAATGCCGCGGTGAACGCTGGTCCGAAAGTCGGCCCACGATTCCACATCGGCCACCTGAATTGTCCCCAGGGACCAGTGCCGCGCCACTTCCTCAAACAGGCGCTCCAGCAGCAGGCCGACGTGCGGAGAATCGGCGCCGCCGCAGTAGGCATCGTGCAGTTCGCGGACCGGCGGGTGCGCCTCCGCCAGCATCGGCATCAGCCTGCGCATCAACAATGTGGCATCGAACTCGTCCAGATCCCTTATGATGGTGGATTCCGGCCAGGGCGCTCCGGCGTTGCGGTAGACATCGGCGACAATTTCGGCGGTACGGATGTGCCGTTCCGCGGGTCCTTGAAACACCCGGTCGAACGAAACGCCGCTCTTCAGCCAGAACTCTCCCAGTTTGCGCGCCTGCTGTTCGCCCAAGGGAGAGAGCTTGTCGTAGTTTTCGGCCATGTAAGAAGCTTGTCCGTGACGGACAAGCGTAAGTTGACTCATTCTGTATTAGAATAGCTTCCCAAGAAGGGTGTCTTGTTCAGCGCTGAAAGTTTAAGTGTATTTTTCCCCGCGTATAACGACGCGCCGTCGCTGCCGCTTCTTATCACCCGCACCTTTGAAACGCTGCAGGCACACGTCGCCGATTATGAAGTCATCGTAGTGAACGACGGCAGCTTCGATGACACGGGCGCCGTGCTGGCGGATCTAGCAAAACAGTATGCGCCGCGTATGCGCATCCTCACTCATCCCGAAAATCGCGGTTATGGCGGAGCGCTGCGCACCGGCTTTGCGGCCGCCACAAAGGACCTGGTTTTCTACACCGACGGCGACGGGCAGTACGATGTCCGCGAACTGCCGAAGTTGCTGGCACTGATGGGACCGGGGACCGGTCTGGTGAATGGCTATAAACTGGAGCGCAACGACCCGCTCCATCGCATCTGGATCGGCACCGTCTACAACGCGTTTGCCCGCTTCCTGTTTCGCATTCGCATCCGCGACGTGGACTGTGATTTTCGCCTGATGCGCCGCCGCCTGTTACAAGACCTGCAACTGACGTCCACCAGCGGGACTATCTGCGTGGAACTGGTTTGCAAGCTGGAACTATCGGCATTCGGCGTCGAAGAGGTAGGCGTGCATCACTACCCACGGCTGCACGGACGTTCACAATTCTTCCGCGTGCGGTCTCTTCTGCACACGCTGCACCAGTTAATCAGGTTGTACATTCAACTGCCCGGTACAAGGAAACATTCATGAGTCCCACTATCTCCCGCAGAGCGCTGCTGGCCGCGACCTCCGCGGCAGCACTGAAAGCGCAAATGATTCCTCCCGTGCAAGACATCGTAAAGCGGCACGACGATTCCATAGCGCGGCTGCTGAAGACGCAAGACACCAATCCAGCCAGCCGTTGGCGCGGCATCCTGCCCGATGAATATGGATTGCATAATCCGGCGACCGCATGCGGCATCATCAGCGCTCTGGCCACCGCCTATCTGCATCCGGCATCGAAGTATCACCACGATGCGGAACTGGTGCAGCGGATGAAGCTGGCGGCCGGATTACTGGCGCGCGAGATCACACCGGATGGCAACCTGGATAATCCCATCACCAACTTCAACTCGCCGCCCGATACTGCCTTCGGCGTTCGCTCGATGTGTACGGGCGCAGTGCTGGCGCAGCGCCAGGGCGAGCCCGGCCTGCTCGCCATCATGCAGCCGTTCCTGAAGCGGGCCGGCGCGTCGCTCACGCATGGCGGCATTCACACCCCTAACCACCGCTGGGTGGTCTGCGCGGCACTGTCCCAATTGCACGAGGTCTTTGGTGAGCCAGGCTATCTGCGCCGCATCGATCAGTGGCTCGCGGAAGGTATCGACATTGACGCCGACGGCATGTACGACGAGCGCAGCACGGTGCAGTACAATCCCATCGTCGACAGCGCGCTGGTGGTGATTGCCGTGAAGCTGAAACGTCCCGAACTGCTGGACTATGTCCGCCGCAATCTGGACGCAATGATGTACCTTCTTCATCCCGGCTATGAAGTGGTGACTGAGATTTCCCGCCGCCAGGACCTGAACCAGCGCGGCGACATGGGCGGCTATTGGTTCCCGCTGCAATACATGGCGATTCACGATAGCAACGGCCGCTACCTGACACTGAGCAACCACTACGGGCCCACGCACGCACCGCTGTCTGCCTTCATGGAGTATCCGGAGTTGAACGTGAAGGGACCGAAGCCCGAGGCCGTCCCGGATCAATATGAAAGGCGCATGCAAGGGCTGGACCTGGTGCGCATCCGCCGCGGCGTCACCAGCGCGTCCATCTTTACCAAAGGCAACAGCCGCTTCTTTACGCTGCGCCGTGGAGAAGCGGTGATCAACGCCGTCCGCTTCTCCAGCGCCTTCTTCGGCAAGGCGCAGTTCGTTCCGGATACGGCCGAATCGAAGGATGGAGTGCACCATCTCACGCAGTCTCTCGAAGCGCCCTATTACCAACCCTTCACTCCCGCCCGCAAGATTGCCGCCGGCGAGTGGGTCTCCACACAGAAACTGCGGCCGCAAAGCGAGGTTTGCCGTTTTCAACAATCGGCATCCATCACCGAAACGAAAACGGGATTCCGCGTCCGCGTGCAGGCAGACGGAACCAAAAACGTTCCAGTCACGATTGAGATCAATTTCCGCGAAGGCGGAAAGCTGGAAGGCGTGGCGCCTATGCACAAGATTGAGAATGGCTGGGCCCTCGCGTCGGGAAAAGGCACTTTCAGTATGGGCACCGATACCATCACCTTCGGTCCCGCGCGCCACGAACACTCGTTCGTGCAGATGCGAGGCGCATTGCCGAAGCTATCGGGACCCAGCGTCTATCTGACCGGATTTACCCCTTTCGACCACACGATCGAGTTCGAACTTTAGTTCGCAACTCCAAGAGTTCCGCATGTTTCGTGGCGGGGCGGACTCCACTCAACCCGCGGGAAGCACCGTCACCACAACCCTATGCTTCCCCCGAGGCAATTTAAGCGTCACCCCAGCTACCGGAATAGAAACCCCATCCAGTTCGGCCTTACCCGGCGCTTTGTCGAAAATCGCGATCGCACGGGAAGTGCTTTCGTAAGTGAATTCCATTCCCGCCGGTAAACTGACAGCCGTCTTCAAATTGCCGTTGAAATCCAACAGGCGCGCCGCCGGCTGTGCGTTGGTCGCCTCGACGGAATGAACGCCAGCCGGCAGCCATTGTGTCGCCCCGTCGGAAACCGGCCAGAGCTTTCCGTCCACATTAGCCGTCCCCGCCCACGCTAAACCCACACCATGCGGAGAGTCGATGGTCGTTTTCCCCGCCGTCTCGTCATACCGCTTCACCACGGCGGCTGCCGCCGGCAGCAGTTTCAAATCCGGCGCCAGAATCGAGTTTTCAAAATAGAGCGCCACGCGCGGAAACGCCTGCGCCGCCACGTGGACGAGTTGGAACAATTCCGCCCCGGTTTGTTGTTTGGTCGGGTAGACGTCCTGGTAGCGTTCCACGATATTGATGTCGATTGCCAGTTTCTCAGTGTGCCTGGTTAATGGCTCGTAGCGTTTTGCAATCTGTGGATAGCGGTCGGGCCCAAGGTCCCAAATAGTCGCCGGATCTTCAATCAGAAACGTAAAGTCATGGTCCTCCAGCATCGGCAACACCCGCGCCGCGTCCGCGCCAATCAAATCCCGCATCCGCGTGTCGAACCGGTCGTCCACGTGCGTCAGCACCAAGTCCAGATTCGGTTTTTCGTGACTGCGAATGGCCTCGATTTCCCCCATCCATTGCGATTGCATCTTGCGTGCCAGACCCGCCCGGTAGTCCAGAAAGTCTTTCATGCCCCCGGCGTTTGCCGGTTGCAGCAGCGTGATGGGATCGATCCCTTTCCCCACCTGATACGCCTTGCGGACATCGTCGTTGAATGGCGTGAAGCGAGCCGGATTGGCGGCGCCTTCCAGCGATTCAAAATACAGCTCGGCCAAATTCACCCCATCCCAATCGAAGCGGTTCACCAGCGCGCGCGTCTCCCGCGAGGCAGCTTCAAAACAGTCCCGGTTATTCAGGTTCATCAGCTTTCGCCAGTCCAGGTGGGCATCCTGCAATAGCGCGGTCTTCTCGCGCCATTCCGGATGATTGGTCCAAAAGGTTTCGCTGACGTGCGGCAACTCCAGCCAGGCATACACCAGGATGGCCTTTCTGTGGCATGCCTCAATCAGCTTCTTGAGATACTCATCCCGCTGTGCGTCGGGCTCGTTGTAGTGCCACGCAGCCACGTGAATGGCACCGATGCCCGCCATGCGCCAGCGACTGGCAAAGTAGTCGACATCCACTCGCGACCTGTAACTGGAATCGAAGAACGCCCAAAGATTGGCGCTGCGGAAGCGGGGTTTCGCGCCAAGATCGGTGAGCGCCTGCAGAATGTATGGGTATCGCTCGAACCCCATATTCCCCGGGCTGGTAGCCAACCAGAAAACCGCGCCCTTGCCCGTGCGGAAACCAGCCATCAGCGGCGCCGCTTGGGTGCGGTCCTTGGCGAAAATCGTGGCCTCTTTGGGCAGTTCGAAGACGGAAACGTCGACGGCTTTCTGCCAGATGATCGCCAGCTTCGGATGACGAAAATCTATGATGCCCCGTACCTCCATCGTGCGGGCGGTGGCACGGATGCCGATAGCTTCCGCTTGCGGCGAGGCTCCTTCCAGAATGAGGAAGCCGCCGTTCCGGGCTTCCTCCAGAGTATTGGCTTGCGCAGGAAGGCCGACAGAGGACAGCAGGTTTACCCAGGGATTTGCCGAAATGGACAGAGAACTAAGCAGCAGAAAGCTAATGAGTAAACGCATACCAGAATCCAGCCCTCAGATCGTAGAAATGCGCTCCGTGCGGATTCCCCTCTTGTATGGTGTAGTAACCTTTCACCGCGCTCACGGTGAAGGCCAGCGACCGCGGCATCTGCCTGGTCCGGAATTTCACTCCCGGACCCAGCTCGAAGTAATTCGCCCAGTATTGCCGGTTCATATCCGTGGTGGCGTTGCCGTTCCAGAACAACTGAAATTGGATGCTGGCCATCTCCGGCAGCGTATAACCAAAGTGGTTTTGCGAGTAAAACAGCACGTCGTTCTGAAAGCGGCTGACGAAGACGCCGTCGTTGTTCGATTCAAAGAACAGTCCCTTCGATTCCGCGCCTATATTGTGGCCCACGCTTCTGGAGAAGGACAGTCCGCCCCGGTAGTCGGGAATCATTTTGCCTACATTCGGCTGTTTGCGGTATTGCACCGCTTCGCCCGCTTCCCCCCACGCCATCAATCCTTTCCAGGGAGTGCTGGAGACGCCGGCCGCGAAGATGAATGAGTTTTCGGAAAGATACTGCGGGGCCGCGAGTCCGCTTTGCGCTTCGGTATGGCCACGGATATCGCCGATGATTCTGGTGGAAATATAGGGATGAATCGGTAGCGACCCCAATTTGAATTCGGTCTTGATTTGGCTGTATGAAAACAAGTCTTTCCATCGCGAGGAGTAGAACGGGTAGGTCCATACGGTAGTGCGGAACCGCGCCAGGCCGGGGCGCAGATTCTCAAATGCGCGGGCAGCTTCACCGGCAATTTTCGGGTCGGGACTCTCCTTGGCCCGCTTAAAAAATCCTAGCGCCTGCTTGTCATCGTGAAGTTGGTTGTAGGTCCAGCCGAGCTTAAGCAGTACAGCGTAATCGCCCGGATTGTCCTCGTGCATAATCCGCAGGTACCTGAGCGCATCTTTCAAATAGCCGGCCTCGAGGCTGCGCGTGGCCAGGACCGCTGGATTTTGGTGCGGTTCCTGGCGCGGTTCCTGGCGCGGTTGCGCTGACGAAGCCTGGGGCACGGCGAGAGCCTCCCGCACGCGATCGGTTACTTCTTTATC
>JANXXV010000018.1 GCA_025350445.1 Bryobacteraceae bacterium
CTGTGGATCGCGCTGGTCTGGACCGTGCTCTCGCTGGCGCTGGCGTACGCGCTTGGCGAATGGGTGTGGAAAGCTTCGCCACGTACGCCTTTTTGCGGGCATCCACACCGGCCATATCCACCACGCCTTCGCTCACCAGGCGGTCTGCATACTTCGCGATCACCGAAGCCTGCACCTTGATCTTCTTGTACATCAGCGGTTGGGTGAAGCTTGGGTCGTCGCCTTCGTTGTGGCCCAGGCGGCGGTAGCAATTCAGATCGATCACCACATCGCGGTTGAACTGCTGGCGGAAGTCGAACGCAATCCGGCTGACTCGCAACACCGCTTCCGGATCGTCGCCGTTCACGTGGAATACCGGCGCCTGAATCGAACGCGCAATATCACTCGAATACGGTCCGCTGCGGCCGTCCTCGGGCGAGGTGGTGAAGCCCACCTGGTTATTGATAATCAGGTGCACCGTGCCGCCGGTGAAATAACCGGGCAACTGCGATAGATTCAACGTTTCGAAAACTACGCCCTGGCCTGCGAACGCGGCATCGCCGTGGATCAGAATCGGGATCACCTTCTTACGCGCGCCGTCGTGTAATTCATCCTGCATGGCGCGAACCATGCCTTCCACAACCGGGTCCACCGCTTCCAGATGGCTAGGGTTGAACGCCATCGAAACGCCAATCCTGTTGCCTTCGGTAGATCTCCGGGTGCCGTGAGCACCGAGATGATATTTCACGTCACCGGTCGAGTAGCGATTCGCGGTGGCGCCCGGGGCTTCATCGAAATCGGAGAAAACGTCTACCAGCGGCTTATTGCAAATGTTGGCCAGAACCGTCAACCGGCCGCGATGGGCCATGCCGATCACCGCTTCTTCGGCGCCGCCATTTGCCGCGCGTTCCAGCGTCTCATCCAGCATCACCAAAGCGGACTCGCCGCCTTCCACCGAGAAGCGCTTCTTCCCGATATACCGTTTGTCCAGAAAGTGTTCGAATTCTTCGCCTTCAATCAAGCGATCCAGAATGCGCAAGCGGACGGCGCGCTCCAGCGGCTCGGAGTTCAAGGTGGATTCCATCCGCTCGCGGAGCCACTCTTTCTGCTCAGGATACTGGATGTACATGTACTCGCAGGCGACCTTTTCGCAATAGGTCTTCCGCAGATCCGCGATTACCGCGCGAAGTGTCTTCCCCGCCTGCGACAGCAGCGGCCGGTCCAGGTCGGCCTCGGTCAATCCATAGGTAGCGAGTTCCAGTTCCGAATGCATCGGACGGGTGGGGCCAAGCGGATCCAGATCCGCAATCAGGTGTCCGCGTACCCGATAGGCATTGATCAGAAACGCCGATGCCGCTTCCTTCAAAGCGTCGCTGGTAGTAAGCGACGAAGCTGTTCCCGGGGCCGGAGCCGCGGCCACCGCAACTGGCGCACCCAGTTCACGCGAAATGCCCAGGTCGCTGTAAATCTTTTCGTAGAACCCGGCCTCGCCATTCAGCAGCGCCTGCAATTTGCCAAGGAACCGGCCGGATTCCGCGCCTTGAATAATGCGGTGATCGTAGGTGCAGGTGATCATCATCACTTTGCTAATGCCGATGTGCGCCTTCATCTCCGCGGTGACGGTTTGATACTCCGCCGGATAATCCATGGCCCCGATAGCGATGATGGCGCCCTGGCCGGCAACCAGCCGCGGCACCGATCCCAGCGTGCCCACCGTACCCGGATTGGTGAGTGAAATAGTGGTGCCCTGAAAATCCGGCATCTGCAACTTGCCGCTCCGCGCGCGGCTGACGATATCGTCAAACGCGGCCAGGAACTGGCTGAAGTTCATTGCGCCGGCATTCTTAATGCTCGGCACCATCAAAGACGACGAGCCGTCCTTGGCCTTCACGTCCACCGCGATGCCAATGTTCACTTCCTTATGAATCACGCGGAAGAGCTCGCCGTTCTGTTCGGTAAATGAGTGGTTCAGGGAAGGGAGCTCATCCAGCGCCCGCACAATGGCCCAGCTAATGATGTGCGTGTAGGAAATCTTGCCTTGTCCGGCGGCGGCGCGGCGTTCGTTGATCCGCTGCCGCTGCTGTTCAATGACGCGCACCGGAATCATGCGCTGCGAGGTGGCAGTGGGAACCGTCAGGCTGACGGTCATGTTCTCGGCGATCTTCGCCGCTATCCCGCGAAGGGGGGTCAGTTGACCGGTTGAGGCAGCCGGCGCCACCAGTGGTTTCGCGGCCACGGGCGCAGCTACAGGAGCGCTTGCGGCGCCATGCCCATTAGTTCCACTGGGCTTCGCATGCCCGTTCGTCTCAAACACACGTTTCCAGGTGTCGTCGACGTTCTTCTTGTCATGGAGGTAACTCTGATAGAGCTCGTCCTGGAGCCAGCTATTGATACCTAACTTCGGTTCGGATTGGTCAGACATGCAATTGTGTAATCGTCAAGGCGCGGGTTATCTTACACCCCACAGCCCCTAACTTCCATGATACCGAACTGCCGCGTGTTCCGTTACCCATCCAGTAACCTGATCCGTCAATAGCGATGAAGCTCCGCTGGCAGCCAGCGGAGCGCCGTCCAGCAGCGCCTGCACGAAATTCTCCAAGCATGGAAAATGCAGATTGGCATGCGCGGGAAGTTCCTCGCTGCCTCCGGGAAAAACGAGCAGCGGTCCGTTCAGCGGCGTCAGCTCTAATTCGCCCTCCACGCCCCTGATCCGGAATTCGTCCCGCGTCACCCGCGAGTGCCATCGGACATCCAGAATGCCGCGTACGCCCGATTCATAATCTACCAGCGCCGTCGCGTTATCCTCCACGTCATTAAAGTGGACCAGATTCGACGTATGGCCGCTGGCCCGCACCGGCGTACCGAATAGAAAGTTAAACGCATCGATGCGATGGGAGGCGATATCGTACAAACACCCTCCGCCCGCGGTGGAGCGGTGCAGCAGCCACGACCGCGTCCCATCTTCGTCGTTAAACCAGGAATGACACGTTGCCTCCGCCACCACGGGCTTGCCGATCGCTCCGGCGTCGAGAAGTTCCTTGGCGCGGCGCAACTTCGGATACATCCGGCGGTAATAGGCGATCCCGAGAATCTTATCCATGTCGTCCGCTGCAGTTTGCATGGAGCAGGCCTCGGCATAATTCATTGCCATTGGCTTCTCGCACAACACGTGCTTGCCGGCGCGCAAGGCAAGTATCGTGTGAGGCGCGTGGAGGAAGACCGGGCTTGAAATATAGACCGCATCGATCGCCGTGTCCTTCAGCGCCTCGTCCAGCGAGGTCCACACGCGAGTCTGGTAGGGCGTGGCTTTGGCCGGATTGCGGGTTACTATGCCATACAACCGGCTCCGTTCTTCTTCCATAATGGCTGGAATCGCGCGCTTGGTGCTGATGTCTCCGATGCCAACTACGAGCCAATTGATCATTTCTTAGGCATCGTACCGCACCAGCCGTTTGATAGACTAAAAGTTATGACCCTCGAAGAATTAGAAAGGGAGTACGTTTCGCTCCGCCAGCAGGCCGACGCTGTGCGGAGCTATCTTTGACGCGCCTTCAAAAAAAGCCCAGCTAGCCAGGACAGAGGAAGAAATCAGTTCTCCGGATTTCTGGAACCAGCCGGAAAAAAGCCAGAAAATCATGCAGGACCGCAAACGCCTGGAAGAAGGCATTGCGCAGGAATCGCGGATTGCCGCGCAA
>JANXXV010000030.1 GCA_025350445.1 Bryobacteraceae bacterium
CTTACGTGATCTTGCTGCGGGAAAGCGATATCCGGAAATTCCAGAGCCAATTTTCCAAAGGCTAACGGCCGAACAGCGCCGTTGACATCACAATCGCCACCAGATTCGCGATGTCTGAAAGCAGGCCACCCGCTATAGGAATCACAATGAATGCGCGCGGGCTCGGACCGAACTTACGCTCCAGCTCCGCCATCGCCGCCAGGCTGTTCGCCATCGTGCCATACATGAAGCCAAAATACGCCGACGCCATCACAGCCGAATCGTAGGTCCGGCCCACGATTCGATACGCCATCCACGCCAGCCCGATCGTCAGCGGAAGCTGCACCGCGAGAATGATCAATATGGGGGGCGCCAGCCGCGTCAGCTCCCAGTAGCGCAACGTCCAAACCGCCAACGGGATGAACCACCACAGTGCTGCCATTCCGACGGCATCGTTCCACACCGGATTCACTTTCAGCCGCGGAAACTTCGGGGCAATCGCCCGAATGCCCGCGGCCACTATCATCGCCCCGGCGTAGGCCGGCAGCGATGTGTGAAAGCGCTGAAACCAGGCATTGATTGCGCCCGTCAGTAAGTGACCCAATCCCATTGCCACCGCAAAAAGAAGAGTTGTAGCGAGCAGGTCATCCGTGCCCGCCGCACCCGGGGACCGTGCAGTGACCGGCGCCTCCCGATCCGGTTGCGCTTGCAATCCCTCCCGGCGAATCAACGCCGCCCCCAGCGATCCAGTCAGTAAGCCGGACACCAGAATGCCGAGGATCGCCGCGGCCAGCGATGCCGAAGCTGCCCCCACCGCGCCCGCTTTTTCCAGCTCCGGTCCAAACGCCAGCGACGTTGCGGGCCCGCCTGCCAGGGCAACTGCTCCAGTGGCGATCCCGATCAGCGGATGCAATCCCAGCGCCCGCGCGAGCGCCACGCCGACTGCATTCTGCGCCATCGCTCCCAACCAGAACATCCCCAAGAGCAGCAGCACCGGCCAGCCTCCCTTGACGATTGCTTCCCGGTTCATGTTGAAGCCAACCGACGTGAACAAAGCCACCATCGCTACCTGCTGCACCGTGGCATCAACCTCAAGTGTCCACCCCCAGTTACGCAGCAGCAACGTGGGAAGCGCCAGCGCCAGCCCGCCCACAATCGGCGGCGGAATCAGGAACCGCCGCAGCAGTTTTACATTCGCATGCAGATACGCGCCTGTGGCGATCGCCAGCGCGCCGAAACCGAGCACCAGAAAGCTGTTGACGGGAATCACCACGGATACCCAGTTTCACACAGCAGGCGCCGCAGCCGGGAATCAGGGTAGTGTCCTAAACCTGCGTTGTGAGCCTGGCGAAGTCAACGCGATGGCCTAGCGTCGTTGTACTGGCGCTGATGTAAGGAATGAAGCCGTCCGTTGTGATTTGGAACCGGCCACGGGGCTCAATGGCATCGCGTAAGCCTTCGATGAAAGTATCCGTGGTCTGCTGCGTCCGACGGCCCAATGTGAAATTGAGAATGAGCTTCGTATTGCGTTCGATGGCCACGAAGCAGACGTTTCGGGTCCGGTTTGCCTCACTATACGGATGCAGATTCGCCGACTCACTCGGTTGACGAACGCCTTTAGTAAGAAGTTTGAGAACCACCGGGCTGCAAGCTGCTTGCACTTTGCCTACTACAACTTTTGCCGTGTTCACCGCTCACTGCGTATCACTCCAGCGACGGAAGCGGAGATCGCCGATCGCGTTTGGACGATTGCGGATCTCCTTAGATAAACCGTCCTCCTGGCTTCGCGCTACACTGGGGCCAGGAATGGCGCTCGTCACTTTATCAACTTTATTTGCTGTCATGGCCGATCCAGCCAATGAAAAGCTATCCGCTGCCCTTCAGCGGGATTTTCCAGAGAATCATATCCTCATTCGGCCTGGGCAGTGGTTTGTGGTGGCTTCAGGAACTGCAAAAGAGATCTCTGATAAGCTTGGCGTAACCCCAGGTAGTGAGGCAGGAACCGCTGTGATAGTAACCGCATCAGGATACTATGGACGCGCGAGTTCCCAGATATGGGAATGGGTGGCTGCGAAAGTTGGGAAACCGACCAATGGCTAAGGGTGCAAAAGAAACCGCAGGCAGCACCACTCCACAAAGCTACCCCGATACTCCACCACCAACTCAGTACACATCAGGCGAATACAGCT
>JANXXV010000128.1 GCA_025350445.1 Bryobacteraceae bacterium
AAACACCCCTACACCTATTTGAACGATAGTCGTAGTTCCGGGCTTCAGCCGCCCACGCGTCCACTACTTGCGCCGGGGACGCCGCGGCACCTGAGATAGCAAAACTGTTTTCGCCATACGGCGAATCCGCACGGTGGCTAATTTGCCGGCGCGCAAGCAACGTATTGGCCCAGTCCCATGAGAGCGAAGCCAACCGGCCCGACCACGCCAGCGGAGGGAGGCCGAGGCGCAACCGCACAGAGGCGTGGGCCTCGATCATCTCGCGTACGACAGAGGAAGGTGACGAAGCGCCGCCAGAGACGCAAAGCACAAGCAACAACCAAACAGACCGTTGCATGTCCTTATAGACGTGCGCGAAGGTCCTAACTTAGCCAACAACCTAATCCACGGCGATATGCGGAACCGCCGGCCCCGTCTTGGCGCTATCCACGCCGCCTACCCGGATCAGCGCGGGCAGCGCATCACCATTCAAATGCGCCCCAGGCACTCGAAGGTTCAACTGATACAGCCCGATCGATCCCGGCACAAGGCCGCTCCAATCCACGATAATTCCTGCTTCCTTGATCTTCGGATCTCCGAAGAAAACCTCCGCCTTATCGGTGACCGAAAGTGGACTCGCCGGAGTCGGCTTACCGGTAGTGATCGTCGCGCCTTTCGTAGCACCAAGCCCGATGGCATACATCACAATCGATTCATCGCGCTGGGCGGGATTGGACTGGTTCACCGGCGTTCCGTCCTGGTGAAAAACCAGCGCGTTTAGCGTGGCCGTGTCCACCAGGATCGCCGGAGCGTATTTCACCACCGTAATGTTGGTCGCGAGAGTGGCTACTTTCTGATCCACCGACCGCACCACCAGCGAATGTCTTCCGGCCGTCGTAGCGGCTGGAATCTGCAGATTAACCTGCCCGGCGGAGGTCATGAATAGCGGCAGCGGCGTATTGTCCATCGTGATGCAGCTCCCGCCCAGCATTGTCGGCAAAGGGTCGGTGGAGGCTTGCGCCGCCGTGCCCAGATTGCGGCCGAACATGGAAACGATGCTACCCGGCGCAATGTCCGGCGTATAGCTGCCTAGATTCACAATGCCGTTCGTGCTGATAGCCGGCCGCGATTGCGCGCTCACGCCCGCCGTATCCAATGGGACAATCGAAAGCCCACCGGTGGTCAATAAGTAAGCTGTAGATCCGGTTGCATCCACCGCCATCGAGCGAGCGCTTACGTTGACCCGCTGAGTTCCCACCTGCGTGCTAAGCGGGCCTTCCAGCGCCGGCATGCTGCTCCGGGGGAAACCGGTCGCAACATCGACGGCTTCAATGGTTGGAGTAGTTGTCACGACAGCCGTTGTGCTCGTCCGCGCGGGCTGCACGAAGCGGAGGTACGTGGTGCCATTCAAGGGAGTCACCGTGGAGATCGGCCTCCCGGTAGTCAAACCCGGAATCGAAACTGCGTTGCCGACAGGCGTCAGTGACGCATTCAGAATCGTGTCGTTGACCACGAAATACTGGCCGCGCGGGCCGGCCGCCAGCGGGCCGAAGAAGCCCTGAATCGGCGGGTTCACCACCGTCTGGCTGATCACATAGTCGTCCACATTGGCGTCGTATAGGTACGCGCGTCCGTCGCCCCCCAGCAGCAGAGCGAATTCTCCACCGGGTGTAGCAATCATGCTGCGCGGCGCTGTAAGAACCGTAGCGGCGGTACCCACCGCGCCGTTGGATGACCGCGGCAGCGCCTCATCGTTCACCGTCTTCCAAAGAGAACCGTTCGACATCACCATCTGTAAGCCGCGAAGCGTCGCCACAATGGTGCTGGGCGTAATCAGCGCCGAGTTGGCGTTATAGGGCAGAGCCGGAAACTTCACCTTGCCGCTCACCTGGGCCTTATCCAGATCGATAATGCTGATGCTCTCGCCTCCCGTATTAGCGACGTACAAAGTGTTGCCGTCGGGCGTCAGTGCCAGCGACCGCGGCAGTTGGCCAACCTTGATTGGTGAAAGAAACGTCTTCGTCGCCATGTCGAACACTTCCACCTGGTTCATTCCCGAGTTCGCGATATAAACCCGCTTGCGCACTGTATCGGCGACAATATCCACCAAACCTTCGGCAATGGATGCCCCCACGTTCACTTGCATGATGTCGCCAACCGCTTCCGAGTTCCGCGAATTCTGGATCACACGAACCAGCGGCGGAATGTTGATCGCCTCATTCGATTGCACGGTGAAGTCGGAGGGAATCGTGCTGCCCAGCGAAGCGCTAGCGCTGGAATTGATGGTGAAGTTCAAGAGTATGCCGTCCGGCTGCGGTTGAATGGTGAGTTGCGGCGCGGTCGCGGAGATCGCCGTTTGTTGGGTCAAAGTCGGAACACCTATCGCCCCCGTGGCTACACCGCCGCCGCCGAATCCCGCGCCTGTTCCGAAACCCGCACCCGCGCCTGCCCCGCCGCCCCGTCCAAAGCCTCCCGGAAACACTCCAGGAAATCCGCCACCGGGAAACGGAAAAATAATTCCGCCGCCGATGAATCCACCGCCGGCGCCGCCCGGGCGACCCAACGCATTATTCGCCGTAGGCCCGGTGGCTATGACTTGCGCCGTCGCTGTGAATCTTCCCTGGCCTTTGTTCCTCACCATCACGCGCGCGGTATTCTTCTGCGCCACCACGCCGCACTGGTCCTTCGCCACCAGAACGATGGCGGCGTCCGGCAGCGCAATGGGGCTG
>JANXXV010000251.1 GCA_025350445.1 Bryobacteraceae bacterium
CGCGCATAACTTGATCCCCGGCGCTACCTTGTGCACTTCCGCTGTCGCGTTGCCGGCGAAGACTGCCGCGCCAACCGCGCCCATCGCCCAGCGCGCAAATTCTCTTCGGTCCATCTCATTCCTGTTGTTCATCGGATTCTCCCTGCGGATTCCAATGATATCGCGAGACCGCGGAAAAGCGTGGTGCTGCTGGGTAAAATCACACACCAGTGCAACTTAACCCAGCGGTAAGGATTCGCGAATTCGCCATTCTCCAATGTTTCCGCTGCTACACTATGGAAGGGCAGTTGCATTTGTACAGGGAACAATGACACGCCTTTCTACCAGCCCGGCAATCCAGACTTCCAGGGAACCCTGCGATTCCCAGTGCGCCGCGTGCGCCAGTGAGTCCAGACACGTGGAATCGAAGGATGCCGGAATCATCGCCACGGAATCGCGTGAGGCCATAATCAGCAGATGAGTACCGCCTACATCCTGATTTGGGGCTGCATGCTGCTGTTCGGTTGTTCGGCCATTTGTGCATTGCTGTGGGCGATTCGCTCCGGGCAGATGACCGGTTCCCAAGATGCGGCCAACAGCATATTCGACAAAGCCGAGCCCATAGGGAAACCAACCGACACGTTTCCGGGTGTCCGGCGATGAGTACAGCCGTCACCGAGAACACAGCCACCGTTCCGCCACCCGACCAGATGGGCGGTCGCGCGGATCTGTTGACGCGGGTGCAGATCGACAGATCGTGCCGCCAGACCGTGGTTTGGTATTACGCCAGCGCCGTGGTCTGGCTGTTACTGGGAAGCGTCTTCGCCTTGTTCGCCTCCATCAAGATGCACAACCCGGGGTTCCTGTCCAGCTACGAATGGCTGACGTTCGGCCGTGTGCGTCCAGTGCATTTGAATCTGGTGGCATACGGTTGGTCATCCATGGCCGCCGTGGGCACGTTGCTGTGGCTGCAGGCGAGGCTTTGTAAGGTACGCTTGCCGTTCCGGCGCGTGCTGCCGGTTACCTGCATTATCTGGAACCTTACGGTTCTTGCCGGGATGATTGCGATTCTGGCCGGTTACAGCCAGGGAATCGAGTGGCTGGAATTTCCACCGCAGGCGCTGGGCAGCTTCGCGTTCATCTTCGTAATCCTGCTCGCCACCTCATTGAAAATGTTCGCCGGCCGCAAGGTGAAGCATACCTACGTATCACAGTGGTACCTTTTCGCCGCCGCCATCTGGTTCCCGATTCTGTATTCCATCGCCGTTATTTCCATGCAGTTGCCATCGGTTACCGGCGCCGCGAAAGCAACCATCAACTGGTGGTTCGGCCACAATACGCTGGGCTTATGGGTGACGCCGGTGGCCATCGCCACCAGCTATTTCATGATTCCGAAAGTGATTGGCAAACCGATTCACAGCTACCACATCAGCCTGTTAGGCTTCTGGTCTCTGGCGCTGTTTTACAACTGGGCGGGCACGCATCACCTGGTGGGCGGCCCGCTGCCTGCCTGGATCATCACCGTGGGAATTGTGGGCAGCATGATGATGCTGATTCCCGTTACAACAGTGGCCATCAACCACCATCTGACGATGATTGGCAGCTTTCACATGCTCAAGACCAGCCCCACGTTGCGCTTCGTCGTGTTCGGGTCGATGGTCTACACCGTGGTGAGCGCGCAGGGTAGTTTTGAGGCCTTGCGATCAGTCAGCCGGGTGGCGCACTTCACGCACTATACCGTGGGCCACGCGCACCTGGGTATGTATGGATTCTTCAGCATGATCATGTTCGGCGCCTACTACTACATTCTGCCGCGCCTGACGCGGAATGAATGGAGTTCCGCGCCCCTGATCAAAGTACATTTCTGGACGGCCGCCGGCGGAGTGCTGATCTACTTCGCCGCTCTCACCTGGGCAGGCTGGTATCAGGGTGAAATGATGAACAACGCGAATATTCCGTTCATCCAAACGGTGGAATACACGAAGCCGTATCTGATTGCACGCAGTGTGGGCGGAACGCTGATGTCCATCGCCCATGTTTGCTTCGCCATTCTGGTGTGGCGCATTCTGCGAACCAAACCCGTTAGCCAGTTCAGCGGGCCAACTCTTTTGGCTAATCCGGCATCAGGGGCGGGTCCGGCATCATGAATCAACGCCTGACGTTCTATCTAGGCGTTCTCGCCTCGATCCTGGCATCGGCCATCGGCCTGGTGGCGATTCCGAATTGGCAGTTCCGTGATCTTAAACCTTTTATGGACGAGCAGGGTTATGAACATCCCATCGCTCCGTTCGGCGCGCGCAGCATTGGCCGTCGCGTCTATACGGACCTTGGCTGTCTCTATTGCCACAGTCAACAAGTGCGCGCCGCGAACTTTGGCGCCGACATCGACCGTGGCTGGGGCACCCGGCGCAGTGTGGCGCGCGACTACATTTTCGACGATCCGCCTTTGATGGGCACCATGCGCACCGGACCGGATCTGGCCAACATCGGCGCCCGGCAGCCAAGCAGGCAATGGCACGCGCTGCACTTGTATAATCCGCGTATTACTTCGCCGGGCTCCATCATGCCTTCGCACGGGTTCCTCTTCCGGAAAAAAGAGGTGACCGGTATTCCCCCGGCGGAGGCTGTTCTGTTGCCGGCGAAAGCGGGCGAAGCATCTGCGTACATCATCCCGACCGAGCGCGGCGAGGCGCTGATCGAGTACCTCAAGAGCCTCAATCACAACTATGAGCTGCCGGAGGCGAAGTGAACCCTAATCCGCCACTCCACGATCCAAGAGAGCAGGAAGAGCGGCAACAGGAAGACGTACTGCCTCTACACAAAGCGGTAATGCGCGAAATGGACGACCCGCGCGACGGATTCGCCCCCACACCGGTATGGCTGCTATTCCTGTGTTTCAGTCTGGTGGGCTGGGGAGGCAGCTATCTCGGTTCGCACAATGGCGGCTGGCGTTCCGATATGTATGATGACGATCCTACGGCGCTCGGGCGTCCTGTGGAAAAATCCGCCGCCTTCGATCCAATGAAGGTAGGCGCGCGCACATTCAACTACTGCACACAGTGCCATCAGGCGAACGCGCAGGGAATCGCCGGAACCTATCCTCCCCTTGCCGGTTCTGAATGGGTGCTGGGACGGAAAGAGATCATGGTGCGGATTCTGCTGCACGGCATCGACGGCCCGTTCGCGGTAAACGGAAACACATACTCCGGCCAGATGCCCACCTGGTCGCAACTATCCGATGAACAGATCGCCGGCGTAGTGACGTATGTTCGCGGCTCCTTTGGCAATACTGCTTCCGCGGTGGATCCGGCAATGGTGGCGGCCATCCGCAAGGAAACCTCGTCGCGCACACAGAGTTGGCGCGAAGCGGAACTGAAGCAGGAATTAGCCGCTTTGCCGCCTGAAACCGAAGCGCCCCCGGCCGCGGCCAAACCATGACTCCGGCGGCGGACAGGCCGTTCGCATGCGCGTGCTCCGGCACGCAGGGGCTAACCAGTTGGTGGCGTATCTTGACCGGCGCTTTTCTAGCCGTCAACAGCATGACGCTCACGCTGGCGGTGAATACCTCCGAGGTCACTTTAGAGGAGCGGCGGATACTGCAATTCGCCGTCCTGGGCGCCACCGGAATCGTGACCGCCTTGCTGGGCTGGCCGTTGCTAACCGCCGCGCTGGAGGCGATCAGGCAGCACCGCGTCACTGTTGAAGCCTTGTTCATTCTCAGCTTTCTGGGTGCAACCGCCGCCTCGCTCACCTCGATGATCCTGGGGCATGGACCGATTTTCTGGGAGGTTGCCAGCATCCTGCTGGTGGTTTATTCGGCAGGCCGCTCCATTGCCAACTACGGCGAAAAGCGGGTGCTGGAATCGCTGTCCGCGTGGAACCCGGAGGAAACACGGTGCGAACGGCTGACCGCGAGTGGTTCGTCTGAAACCATTACGGCGTCCGGCGTCCACATCGCGGATGTTGTGCGCATACACCCCGGAAGCGCAATCCCGGTGGACGGCATGGTGATCCGCGGCGCCGCTCTGGTACGGGAAGCGGAGATGACCGGCGAGGCCTTCGCCGCGGTCCGGACGATCGGCGATCACGTGCTCGCCGGAACCTACGTGCTGGATTCAACGCTCGACGTTGAGGCAACGTGCTCCGGCGCGACGCGCCAGATCGACCGCATCGCCGCCGCTCTCGAAAGCGTGAACGCCCGGCCCGCGCCGGCGCAAGTGGCCGCCGATCGCATTATGCTTTGGTTTGTGCCGGTCTTGTTGACCATCTCCGCGGCGTCGGGTGTCTTCTGGTATATCCGGGCGGGAATTACGGCTGCTATCTTCAATTCCATGGCGGTCCTTCTTGTCGCCTGTCCATGCGCGCTCGGATTTGCCACTCCCATCTCGGTATGGGCCGGTATGCGCAGGCTCCGCGATCTTGGGCTAGTCGCTAAAAATGGCGCGAGCGTGGAAAAGCTAGCCGGTATCGATACGGTCGTCTTCGATAAGACCGGAACCCTGACCGTCGCCGGTGAGTATGAGCCGGATTTGACGCTGCTCCATACCAGTCCGGTTTCGACCGACGTGCTTTGCAGCCTGGTACGAGCTTCGGAAGGCGTTGTGCAGCACCCTATCGCCTTGGCCCTACTGAACCTGGCGCAGGCGGATTCAGCCTGGCAAACCGAACGGGTGGACCTGATGCCGGGTATCGGAATCCGGACCTCGGTTCGGAATCTGGAATCTGATATCAGCTGGGATGTGCGGATCGAAATGGCTAACGCGTTTTTCCCGGACCATGCGGAGCGGCGCCACCGGATCGCGGTGCTGGTGAACGGCATTCCGTCGGGGATCATCCGGCTGGATGAGAAACCTGCGCCCGCGAGGAATGCCGCGATCCGGCGCCTGGAGAAAGCGGGCATTCACTGTGTCTTGATGACTGGTGATTCCGAAGAGCGTGCCTTATCGATTCCCATCAAGGAACAACTGGCAAGACTCACTCCGGATGATAAGTTGGCGCGATGCCGCGAACTGGTGGGCGCAGGCAGAAAGGTGGCCTTCGTTGGCGATGGGCTGAACGATGCGGCGGCCATGAGCGTCTGCCCTGTGAGCATTGCGGTAAACGGCGGGTCGGCACTTACACTGCAGGTTGCCGATTTCATCTGGACGCGCGCGGACCTGACCGCGCTGCCGGAGGCGATAGAGATCTGCCGCCGGAATGTCCGCTCGATGCGGGGCACCATCTGGATCGCGCTGGGCTA
>JANXXV010000257.1 GCA_025350445.1 Bryobacteraceae bacterium
TTCCAGCAGTTCTTCCAGCGGGAACTGTAGTGTGCCTGCGCGGTAATCAATCTCCTGGATATTCGCGCCGGCGATCTCGGCGTAGAACCGGTACATGGCATAGGACGGCCGCAGGATGATAACTTCGTCATCGTCGTCCACGTACGTATTGATTAGTATCTGAATGGCTTCGTCGGTGCCGTTGGTCACCAGCATCTGTTCGTTCTCTACGCGGAAATGTGCAGCCAGTTCACGGCGCGCGTCGCTGTATTCGGGGTAAGTGGCTAATTGGTTCTCACTTAGGCGGGCTTTGAGAAACTCAGTGACCCGCGGCGAACAGCCGATTGTGTTCTCGTTGAAATCGAGACGCAGCTTGTCGGCTCGCGCCCCACTGGGCGGTGAGTATGGCGCCATCGATAGAATGGCCTCGCGAGGCCGCAATCGCCTAGCCATTGAGCCGGGCCTCCACCGAGCGCGCGTGCGCCTCCAGTCCTTCGGCTCGGGCCAGTGTAGTGATGGCTGGGGCGAGCTTCCCTAGTGCTTCGGGACTGACCTCCTGCGTGGAAATCACCTTGACGAAGTCGGCCGCGGACAGGCCGCCGCGCACTCGGGCCGCGCCTGTAGTGGGCAGAACATGATTGGGTCCGGACGCATAATCGCCTGCCGCTTCCGGACTGGCGGGCCCAATGAATACGCTGCCGGCGTGCTGAATTAGCGGCAGCAGCGACGCGTCGTGAATGCTGAGATGTTCGGGCGCAAACCGATTGCTGAGATCGACGGCCTCCTGGCTTGACCTCACCAGAATAATGGCGCTGTTCCGCTCAATCGCTTTTCGTGCCACAGCCGCCGTACTCAGCGTGGCCAGTTGCCTTTCGATCTCCTTAGCCACAGCCTGCGCCAGTCGTTTGGACCGCGTCAACAAGATCGCGGAAGCTTCGGTATCATGCTCGGCCTGCGCCAGCATGTCGGCCGCGATCCATGCGGGATTGCCGTCGTCGGCGATCATCAGGATCTCAGTGGGGCCGGCTACGAAGTCGATGCCAACCTCACCGGCGAGCAGCTTCTTCGCCGCGGCTACGTAGATGTTTCCCGGCCCAACGATGCGGTCCGCGCGGGGCACGGTCTTTGTCCCGAAAGCGAATGCCGCAATCGCATGCGCGCCGCCCATAAGAAAGAATCGCGATACGCCAAGTACCGACGCTGTTCCCAAAACTTCATTCACCGGGCGCGGCGATGCAGCGCATACGTTACGCACCCCCGCTACCTGCGCTGGAATCACCGTCATCATGAGCGTGGACGGCAGCGGATAGCGGCCCGACGGAATGTAGGCGGCCACGGTGTCCAGGGGCCGGACGATCTGTCCTACGCGAAGCCCCGGAGCGATGACCTTGCTTGTTGTCCGCGGCATCTGTAACTTGGCAAACGCGCGGATATTTTTAGATGCGATGCTTAAGGCTGAGCGGAATTCAGGGCTTAGGCTTTCCGCCGCGGCTTTCAATTCACCAGCGCCCACGGCCACTGACTTTCGATCAAACTGATCGAACCGGCGTGCGTATTCGAGCAGTGCTTTATCGCCCCGCTTGCGCACGGCCTCCAAAATGGGCCTAACTATTTCTTCGGCACCGGCAAATCGCGCGGCCTTTCTGGCCAGTAATTTTCCTACTTCACTCGACTCTAGGATTCGGATCATGGGGCTATATCACAATTTTGTTCAAAGGGTATTCGACAATGCCTTGTGCGCCGGCTTCTTTCAAACGCGGGATGATATTGCGCACCGTGAGCTCATCGAGAATGGTATTCACAGCCAGCCATTCCTCGTCGCTCAGATGGGAGATGGTCGGCTTCTTCAGCGCCGGCAACACGCCCAGAACGGCCGCCAGATCATCCTTGCGCACATTCAGCATTAGACCGACTTTGCCCAGCGCCGCGATCGCGCCTTCCAGCAGGAGTTTGATGTCGCTCAACTTGCGGCGTTTCCAATCGTCTTTGTACGACGACTTATTGGCAATCAACTGCGTGTTCGATTCCAGGATTGTTTCCACGATGCGCAGCTTGTTAGCACGTAGCGAAGAGCCCGTCTCGGTGACTTCCACGATGGCATCGGCCAGTACCGGCGGTTTCACTTCGGTGGCGCCCCAACTGAATTCCACCTTCGCCGTGACGCCGTTTTTTGCCAGGTAGCGTTTGGTGGTTGCCACAAGTTCGGTGGCGATAATCTTGCCTTCCAGATCCTTCACGCTGTTAAACGGCGACGATTCCGGAACCGCCAGAACCCAACGAACTTTACCGAAGCTCTGCTTGGCGTAGATCAGGTCGACGACCGTCTCCACCGAGGCTTCGGATTCGGCCACCCAATCGAGACCCGTGAGGCCCGCGTCCAGAATTCCGTCTTCCACATAACGCGACATCTCCTGCGCGCGAATCAGCATGCACTCGATTTCGGGATCGTCGATCGATGGAAAATAGGATCGGCTGCTGGTGGTGATGTTGAACCCCGCGCGCCGGAA
>JANXXV010000262.1 GCA_025350445.1 Bryobacteraceae bacterium
TCTGCCAGAATCGGAAATGGATTGAAACGAACCCCGCTCAGTTGGTCCGCATGCCGAAAAACGTTACCTCTGGCCCGCGTGAACCATACACGCCAGATGAGGTATCGAGCATAATCGCCGCGTGTGACCGCTTCGGTCGCAGCAGCTACGAACGGCGGCGGGCACGGGCAATGATTCTGCTGATGCGCTTCTATGCCTTTCGGATCTCAGACGTATCCATGCTGAAGCGCTCCTCTGTGAGTAGCGGCTATATCCGACTCCGGACGCTCAAGAACGGCAAGCACGTCGACGTGGAGTTGAGGCCAGAGGTCCAGATAGCGCTGGAAGCCCTCCCGGCACCAATGGGTGCGCCGGTGGCCTGTGAGTACTACTTCTGGACCGGGACCAGTTCGAAAGAAAGCCTATTGAAGGGTGCCAGCCGGACGCTGGCCGCAGTATTCAAGCTATCTGGCGTTGAGCATGCCCACACGCATCGATTCCGCCACACGCTTGCAACCGACATTCTAGTGAACGGCGGGACTGCCGAGGATGCAGCAAACATCCTCGGCAGTAGTCCCGCCATAATCCGCCGATACTACCAACGTTGGACCCCAGCAATGCAAAGCCGGACAGCGGAAACATTGCGAAGAGTCCATGACACAAAAGTGGCACAGACGGAAAGAGCAACTGCTATATGTTGATTTCAAAGAACCTATCATGGTGGCCAGGGAGGGATTTGAACCCCCGACGCCAGCCTTTTCAGGGCTGCGCTCTACCCCTGAGCTACCTGGCCGCCAAGTAATCAGTCTAACAGACAGCTACTTCGTTTGTAACTGTTCCAGCGCTTCTCCCGTCTCTTTTTCTACGCCGGCGTGAAGGCTGTTGCCGTGGGCGTCCATGGTTACGATGGCCACGAAGTTGTTCACCTTCAAATGCCACATTGCTTCCGGGATGCCGAAGTCGATCAGATGAACGCCCAAAACCTTCTCCACTGTCCTTGCGTAGTATTGAGCGGCGCCGCCGATGCCGTTCAGGTAGACCGCTCCGCACTCCTGCAGCGCGGCCAGCGTCTTCGGGCCCATGCCTCCCTTACCGATCACTGCCCGCACCCCGTAGTTCCGGAGCACATCTGCCTGGTAGGGCTCTTCGCGAATGCTGGTGGTGGGGCCGGCGGCCTTCACCTTCCATTGGCCGTCTTCCTTCAGCATTACGGGACCGCAGTGGTACAGCACCGCGCCGCGCAGGTCTACCGGCGGCGGGTTCTTCATCAGATAGGCGTGGACCGCATCGCGGCCGGTGTAGATCTCGCCACTGATCAGAACCACGTCGCCTACCTTCAGGCTGCGCATTTGATCCTCGGTCAGCGGCGACCGCAGGACCACTTCGCGGCCGGTTAGCGGGAAGCCTTCCGACTGGGTCATTTTCTCCAGCGTGCGTGTTGGATCACGGTAGAGCCAACGGGTGATGGCGCCGTTCTGCGCATCCAGGCGGATGCCCAGGCGGCGGTAGGCCCAGCAATCGTAGGCTACCGAAACGAAGAAGCTGGCGGGCAAGCGATTGGCCGCTACGATCTTGCAGCCGATGAGCGACGACTTGCCGCCGAAACCCATAGGGCCTACGCCCAGCCGGTTGGCCTCGTCCATGATTTCGGCTTCGAGCCTGGCGAGTTCCGGGACGGTGTTCGAATCGTCCAGAGTACGGAACAACTCGTTCTTTGCCAACACGTAACCATGGGCGCGGTCGCTGCCAATGCAGACGCCCACTGCGCCGGGTGCGCAGCCTTGCCCTTGGGCCTGCCAGACCGCATGCAGGATGCACTTGCGGACGCCTTCGATGTTGCGGTCGGCGCGCCCGAGGTGTTCCAGCGTTGCCGGTAGAGAGTACTGAATGTTCTTGTTCTCGCAGCCGCCGCCCTTCAGGATGAGCTTCACTTCGATCTCGTTCTCTTCCCACTGCTCGAAGTGAATCACGGGTGTTTCGTGGCCCAGGTTGTCGCCGCTGTTCTTGCCGGTTAGCGAGTCTACGGAATTGGGGCGGAGCTTGCCGCGCCTTGTGGCCTCGGCCACGGCCGCGCGGATCGCCTTCTTCACCACGATCTGGTTGATCCCGACGGGCGTGTGCACGACGAACGTCGGCATGCCGGTGTCCTGGCAGATGGGGCCTTCGTCCTCGACAGCCATATCGATATTGGAGGCGATGATGTTGAGGGCTTGGCTGGCCTGCGTGTCCGGCGTCTCCTGCTGCATCGCGAGCCCCATGGCGGCACGGACGTCCGGCGGAAGGTTGGTCGAGGTCTGGGTGATCAGCTCGATCAGGCTGTTGGTTAAGAATTCCATTGTGCCTATGTTATCTTGATCCTGACTTGCGCTGTCAGGCCGGGTTTCACCGCCGGATCCGGGCTGGTGAACTCCACGGTGACCTGGCCGTTCTCCACCTTTTTCACTTGCGCCGCCAGAGGTTCATTCTGCGCCTCCGATACCGTTACTACCGCGGTCTGGCCGGGATGGATGCGGGCCAGAACCGGCGCGGGCGGCGCCACCACTACGGCTAGCTGCGTGAGATCGGTGGCAATCAGGAAGAAATCTTTCATGCTGCGATCGACAGGGTCGCCGGCGTTTCCGCGGCGCCCGACCACCACTCCGTCGACTGGCGCGTGGACTTCCGCGGCGGCCAGGTCCGCTTGGGCGGCCTCGAGTTCGTGAGTCCTCTCTTCCAGGGTCTTCTTTACGGCGTCCTGTTCTTTTAGCAGGGCATCGACTCGGATCTCCACCTGTTGCGCCAGTGCTTCTGCGCTGGCCGACTCCGCCTGAGCGGTCAGGTATTCCTTCTCGGCTTTCTCGTACGCCAGGCGGGGGGTGGCGCCCGCTGACAGCAGCATTTGCTGGCGCTGGTATGTCTTCCCGGACCGGTCGAATTCGGTCTTCAAGCGGCTGGCAACGGCGCGCGCCCGGGAGGATTCAAGCCGCGCGGCGATAATGGAGGCATCCAGGTCGCTCAGGCGATTGCGGGCGCGATCGGCCAATTGAGTGGCCTGCTGTTCGGCGCCGGTCAACGAATCGCTGTTAATTTGCGCTATTAATTGCCCCTCAAAAATTTCCTGCCCGATTTCGACGTGGAAGACGTCGACTGTTCCTTCGACCGGCGCCGCGACCTCTACGACGCGAAGCGCGTGGATCTTGCCCTCCAGGCTGACCTCGGATGGAAGCACCGGGACTGCCGCGACCGGTTTTCCGTCCGCCGCCGGTATTGGGGCGGGCTTGGCGTGCTCACGCCAGAGGACCGAGAGAGCTCCAGCTCCGATCGCCGCCAGGATGACCGCCACGCTCGCCACTATCCAGACTATTCCGGTCTTCTTCACGGCTTTGATATACTTCATAAACACTTGCAGAGTACAATATGAGCAACTTGCGACTTGGTGACATCATCGACGACTACTGCATTAAGTGCCGCCGTATGACTAACCATGCTATCGTGTCGATCGTTGAGGACGAAGCGGCGAAGGTACGGTGCCGGTCCTGCTATTACGATCATAACTACCAGCGGGAGCAGATTCCGCCTTCGAAGAAAGACCTGAAGAAGTTGGAGCTGTTTAACGCCGTGCTTGCCAGCGTGGACCCCAACGCCGCGGTTGCGGTTGGTGAGGCTGATGCGGTTGCTGTTGAGCCTGTTCCGGTGCCGGTTAAGAAGGCTGCCGGCCGGGTTAAGAAAGCCTGACAGCGGCGCGGCCTAGGGTCGCGCGAGGACGCCCTCCTGGGTACGGCGCATTTCCCGTTGGACTTCGTCGATTAGCTGCTGGCGGTCTCCTTTGGATAGGTCGCCTTCCAAACGGCGGAGCGCCCCGTACTTGCGCCGCGGCTTGCGGAACCAATCGAGAAGGCCGCGCTACTCCGCCGCTCGGTTGAGGATGCCGTTGGCTCCGATGATTAATGTGTTGACGGCGCCCGGCAGGCTTAGCGTGCCCACGACTACCGCGAAGATGTGGAGCGCCAGTTTCAGCAGCGGCGGACCTGCGGGATTCATAGAGAGCCAGCCGATCGGATTGTCGTAATAAATCGCGCGGACGTTGTCCGGGATAATCATCACTGCGAAGAGCGAGACCGAGCCGGTGGCAATCAACGCGTAGATGCGGACGATGTTGGCGGTGATAGACCTGCGCCAGGGTTTCCAAACCGCTCATCGCCAACAGGCTATAGCCGAAGGCGATGACCATGGTTACCGCGGAGAGTTGCGCCCGGAAGGTTCCTTCAAACCATCCGGGGGATTCCCTGGTGAAGTGAATATCCGATGGGGTTGGCCAGGGGGCAGTTGCGCGTTGCCGCGGATGAGCAAAGTGATCGGGTGCCAGATGAGTGGCGCGACCACCTTTACGGTGGTGATCTGCATGATGCGCAGTGCCTTCCCGCTGGATTCGTGAATTCCTTTGACGTTGCTCCACCAGAAGCAGATGGTGACGGCTATGCAGAAGAAGGCGGCGAAGGAATGCGTTTCGAGCCGGAAACTCCGCTGGAGAAGTTCAGTGATTTCATTGAGCAGGCTGCCGGGATAGAGGCCCGCGCCGACTACGCTGATGAGGCCGGTCAAGGATGTAATCGACCACCAGCGCGGACACGGAGAGCTTGGCCATGAATGGGCCTATGCTGTTGCGAACCACCACGTAGACGCCGCCGCGAACGAACATGCCGCGGCATTCCATATAGATGAACCGGACGGCGAAACTGAAGAGCATCACGGTGATTACGAACCAGGGGGCGGATTTTCCGATGGCCTTTTCCGGGATGCCGCCAACGTAGAACATGGCGGAGGCCAGATCACTTAGGACGATGGCTGCGCCTCCCCTAAAAAGAGATGAACGATAGCGCCACGACTCTTGCTTGAGGGTTTCGAATTCAACATTTGGAGTTCGACTGCTGTGACGCCGCCCTTCGTTATCTTACGATCATTAGTGAGATGCCCAAAACCGGACCAGGCCTTGCACGCAAAATTGTAGCGGCTCTTCGCGCCGGAGGATACCAAGCCTACTTCGTGGGAGGCTGCGTGCGGGATCTTGTGCTCAAGGTTACACCGCAGGACTACGACATTGCCACTGACGCGCGTCCGGCGGACGTGGAACGGTTGTTTCCAGGGTCGCTGCTGGTGGGCGCGCAC
>JANXXV010000268.1 GCA_025350445.1 Bryobacteraceae bacterium
GATGTCAACCACCTTGTTTCTGCGGGCTTTCCGGTGGAGAGTGCTGCTGCGGGCGGAAGGCGACGTTTCGATTGCCGATGCTTTCTGGGCGACTTCGGCCGGGTATTTGGGAAACAGCGTTCTTCCGGCGCGGGCGGGCGAAGTGGTACGGACGGTGATGATCAGCCGCAAGTCGGGAATGAAGAAGACATTCGTGCTGACAACGGCGCTGTCCGAGCGGGTAGTGGACGCGATTGCGCTGATCACCATCAGTGCAAGCGTGCTGCTGGTGCTGCGGGAGAAGCCGGGCTGGCTGGCGGATGCGGCGAAACCGTTCGCTGTGCTGGGGCTGTGCGGCGTGGCGGCGATCGCGATTGTTCCGGTCTTCGAATCCTTCTGGTTCCGGTTGCTGGCGAAGCTGCCGGTGCCGCCGCGGCTGCGGGAAATGGCGGAGCACGCGCTGCGGCACGGGTTGCAAGGCATCCGTAGCTTTCACGATCCAGGCCGGCTGGTGCGGTTTCTGGGCCTGACAGCGGTGATCTGGTTTCTGGATGGCGTGACCACGGTGGTGGGCGCGAATGCGATTGGTTTGAGCATCAGTTTGCCAGTGGCGTTTCTTTTGATTGCAGGATTGGGATTGGGGAGCGCCGTGCCGTCGACGCCCGGCTATGTGGGGGTTTATCAGTTTGTCGCGGTAAGCATTTTGACTCCGTTCGGATTGAGCAAGACCGATGCGATCGCCTACATTCTGCTTTTCCAGGCGATGAACTATCTGATGGTGCTGTTCTGGGGCGGCATTGGATTGGGGCAGCAGCGGAAGAGCACGGTAGCGAAGGGGGCTGTTGAGCTGAGCGCGGATTCTGGCATTATGAAGGCAGAGGAACAAGGGTGATGGCTGCTCCGCGGATTCCCGAAGACCGGCTGAGCACTGGGCAAAAGATGACCCGCGAGGAGTTTCTGCGCCAGTGGGGGGCGCTGCCGGATTTGAAAAACGCCGAGTTAATTGAGGGGACGGTGTATGTGGCATCACCTGTCAGTTCCGAGCACGGCGACATCGAAGGACTAGTTGGCGTGTGGCTTACGCGATACCAATGGTCTACTCCGGGTTGCAGAGTCGGACATAACACCACCTGGATGATTCTGGGAAGCGCGCTGCAACCGGACGTGTATCTGCTAATCCGGCCCGAGTATGGCGGGCAATCTCGGAGCGAAGGAATCTTTCGATCCGGCGCTCCGGAGCTTGCGGTTGAAATCTGCCTGACAACTACACAATCGGATCTCGGCCTGAAGCTCGCGTTATACCGAAGGGCAGGCGTGCGCGAATACATCACGATTGAGGTTCGGCCGAAGCGAATTGTCTGGCGTGTGCTGGAGGACGGTATCTATCGCGAACTGACAGGCGGACCGGACGGCGTTTATCGTTCCCGAACTTTTCCGGGCTTGTGGTTGAACCCCGATGCGTTCTGGGCCTTCGATGAAGCGGCCTTGGACGCTCTGCTTCAACTGGGACTGGCTTCGGAAGAACACGCGGCGTTTGTGCGGCAACTGAATTCAAATCACCGGGGATGAGTACGATGGCTTCTCGAGAGATTTTGGGAGAAGGCCTGTTTACAGGGGAACAGATGGCCCGCCAGGTGTTCCTCCGCCGTTTGGAGGCGCTGGACGATTTCAAGAATGCCGAGCTGATTGCGGGAACGGTATTCATGTCATTCCCCTTCGATCCGCTGCTGGTGAGGTTTGGCAAATGTATTGCCGGTTGGCTCTGGCTTTACGGATGGCCCACGCGCGGATGCGAGATCGGCGGCAACGCCACCTGGATCATGTTGGACAGCGCTCCGCAACCAGACCTCTACCTGGGGATACTGCCTGAGTTTGGCGGGCAATGGCGTGTGGAGGGACAGTATGGATGCGGCGCTCCGGAGCTTGTGATTGAGATCTGCTACACGGATACCGAGGTGGATTTTGGTGCGAAACTCGATTTGTATGAGCGGGCGGGTGTGCGGGAGTACATCACCTTGGAAATATTTGCGAGGAAGATAATCTGGCGGGTATTGGAAGGCGGTTCCTATCGTGAATTGGCCACGGGATCCGGCGGCGCGTACCGGTCCCAAACATTTCCGGGTCTGTGGCTGAACCCGGCTGCGTTCTGGGCATTCGATACAGCCGCTATGAAGCAACTGCTTCAGCAAGGAATGGCCTCGGAAGAACACGCGGCGTTCGTTCAACAACTGAATTCCCGCCATCGCGGATGACGCGGCGCGCCTTTCTCTTCGCGGGTCTGTTCGACTGGCTGCCTTTCCGGCGAGCGCGGTCCATTCGCATGGCGGGAACGCGGTTTCAGATCGTCCGCCATGACGAGGACCGGCGGCATTACTTCTGGGTCCACGGCAATGAACGAACTGCACACGATGTGCTGCTTGCGCATATGAAGACGGCACGCGGACGAGCTTTTCTGGTGGAGAACAGCGAGCGGAATATTCCTGCCGGCGGTGGGCTGCTTGACCCGAACCGCATGTTCTCCCGCGTGGGCGCCGAGAAGAACCTTCGGACATTGAACCAGAGTTGGACGGATGCGCAGGTGAGTTCGGTGCTGGATGTTCTGGATCGGGACCGGGGCCGGTTTCTGGATGCGGTTTTGCCTAAGGCAGGGAAGCTGCTGGTGGCGTTGCACAACAACGGACCGGGGTATTCGGTGAACGACGAGGTTCCGATCAGCGATGCGGTTTCGTTGAACGATGCCGGGCATCCGCATGAGTTTATGCTGTGCACGATGCGGTCGGACTTCGAGCGGCTGTCGAAATCGCAGTTCAACGTGGTGCTGCAGAATACGGCTCCGAAAGAGGACGATGGCTCGCTCTCGCGGTTGGCGGCGGTGCGCGGAATACGGTATGTGAATATCGAAGCCGGGCTGGGCAATGCCGCGGGGCAATGGGCGATGGTCGAGTGGGTGGAAAAAGCCTTACTATGAAACTACAATGTTTCGAACCTGTTTGTTCCTCCTGCTGTGTTTGGCTCCAGCGAACGCCTCGAAGTTGGACGATGCCTGGAAAATCCTCGCTGATGGTACCGCGGAAAATAATGGAAACAAGAGAAAACCAGCACTCTCGGCAATGGTGATCGCAGGTGCAAATCCGCGCGCGGTGACCATGGCGGCCTCGCTGCTGAAAGACAAAGAAGTGGACGTACGACAAGCTGCGGCGGCTGTATTGGGCGAAATGAACCCGCGCTTAGCCATTCCCGGGCTATTGGCGGCTTTAGACGACGAGGCCCCGGAAGTGAGTTTCACGGCGGCGCTATCGCTTTGGAACCTTGGCGACCGCAGGGGTAAGGATGTGCTGCTCGCGGTACTCAGCGGCGAACTGGGCGCTGCATCTGGATTGGTGAAAGGAACGGTACGTGACGCTAAGAAGCGGCTTCGCGATCCAGCGGGTCTGGCGATGTTGGGAGTTAAAGAAGGAGCGGGAATGTTCCTTGGGCCGGCGGCGATGGGAATCACGGTGTTTGAAGAGCTTCGGAAAGATGGCTCGGCTGCGGCCAAGACGTTGTGCGCGGCGGCGTTGGCGAAGGATACTAATCCCGCGACGACCGAAGTTCTGGACGGGGCGCTGGGCGACAAGAACTGGCTTGTACGCGCCGCGGTAGTAAAAGCTCTGGCGTTGCAGGGAAACAGGGCTTCCGTTCCGAAGGTGGAAGCGATGCTGGAGGATAAGCAGGAAGCCGTCCGCTACATGGCCGCGGCTGCGTTGGTGCGGCTTGAGGGAGGGCAGCGGAAGATTGTAAAACCGGTTGCGGCGAAGAATACAAAGTGAACCACCGCCGGGGGGGCTGCGCGGAATCCGCTATTTGAATATCGAAGCTGGGCGGGGAAATACGGCGGGGCGGATGGGGATGTTGGATTGGGTGGAGTGCAGGTTGGCGTTCTAGAACAGAACGACCGCTACTCCGGAGAGTAGCGGTCGTTGGTAACTTTCGGTGTTGGCAGCGGCTAGTTCAGGCTGACGGTCTTGCGCCGACGGGCGAAGAGACCGAGGCCAATCAAGCTGGAGCCGAGCAGAACCCAGGTGCCAGGCTCGGGGGCGGCCAGGGAGAAGGAGGCTTGCACGAGAACGTTTTGACCGGTACCCGTGGTCGCTATCGGACCCAGCGTGGTGATGTTCAGAGGAGTGACGGTAACCCTATAGCCAGTGCCGGTCGTAGTGAACAGGATGGGCCCGCCGACGGACGATGTGGAAAGTGTGTGACGGACAGGAGCGCCGATTAAAGTGTCAAGAAAAGTATCCGAGATTATTTGTGCCGCGGCAGGAAGAGCACCGGTGACTGTGATCGTTGTTGAATCCGACACGCTGCTGGAGGTAACGGTGTTCGATGACGGAGTGTACAAAACCGTAAACAAGGTCTGTGTTACGGGTGTTCCATTCGTGTCGAGATTGACCGATCCAGCCGCGATAAAGCCAGCCCCTAACGTTTGAGTGTCTCCGTTTGCGAAAGCCGCGCCGAAAATCGGAGCCGTCAGAGTGTAGTTGACGGTGATGATCGCCGCTTGGCTGACGCCCGCGAAAGTTATGCCGAGAATAAGTGCCTAAAGTTTGTACTTCATATTTTTACAGTCTCCTAACTACGGTTTACTACGCTCCCCCGAACAGGCGCACACGTCCCTAAATCAGGAAGAATTACGCCACGCTACCCTTTTTGAACAGCGAACTTGATCTTAACGTGAAGATGCTCCTCATTGCTACAGGGAAAAAACCTTAGTACCTTAGTTCAGTACTAGTATTTGTGGTTTTCAGTTTTTCAATAGTTTAGGCTGTGGAAAACAAGATTTTTGTGAGGCTAACCAGAGGTAACCCTTGGACTACCCGGTCACGACTGGCTGGAGCTGCGCCTTCTTGAGCGCCAGATAGCGTTCGCGGCTATCCATAATTGCCTTGCGAGCCTCGCGCGGGCCACCCCAACCCTCCATCCTTGTCGATCGGCCTTCGAGCTCCTTGTAAATGGTGAAGAAGTGCTCGATCTCGCGGCGGACATGGGAAAAGATCTGATCCATTGTATGGATTTGATCGTAGCGGGGATTTCGGGTGGGGACGGCTAGAACCTTTTGGTCGCCCTCTTCGGCGTCGACCATGTTTAGGATGCCGACAGGACGAACCTCAATAAGGCAACCAGTGAAGCTGGGCTCCTGGACCAGGGTGAGAACGTCCATCGGATCGTTGTCCTCGGCGAGAGTGCCGGGGATGAAACCGTAATCGCCGGGGTAGTGCATGGGAGAATAGAGAGCTCGGTCGAGACGGAATACGCCGAGTTTTCCGTCGTATTCGAACTTGTTAGTCGAGTTTTTGGGGATCTCGACGATCATGCGTACCAGTTCCGGGGACTCGGGACCTGGGTCCATATCGTACAACGAGGGATTCACTTACTCAGGGTAGCAAAAAGGGTTGGTGGCGGGAAGGCGCGAACAAGGATCGCAAGGGCGGCGCCCGCAATTGCGGCCATTGCCGCGCCGTAGAGGAATGTTGCCGCCGGTCCGCTCCAACTCCACAGGAAACCGGCGATGGCGCTGGCTGCAAAAGCAGAAATGCCGGTGGCCGCCGCGTGCAGGCCAAGCGCGGTTCCGCGATGCTCCGGAGACGCCAGGTCGACCGCAAATGCCCGCGACAAGCCATCGTTGATGCCCACGTGAACGCCATATGCCGCGAACAGCAGCCAGATGGCGAAACGGCTATTGGCAAAGGCAAATCCGGTATAGATGACGGCGAAGAGGAACAGGCCTGCGACCAGGAGTTTCTTGCGGCCGATGCGGTCTGACAGGCGGCCCGCCGGGAAGGCCGAGACCACGGTAGTGAAATTGTAGAACGCGAACAAGAACAGAATCTGCCGCGTGCCGATGCCTGATTGTTTCGCGCGAAGAATGAGGAAGACGTCGGAGGGATTGCCGAGCGCGAAAAGCAGCGTGATGAGCAGAAAGCGGCGGAAGGCAGGCGAAGTGTCCCTCCATCGGAACGAGGGAGGGGGCGGAGCATTCTTTGCGGGCCGCGCCGCCAATCCAGTCTCTGTGACTTTGAAGAGTAGAATCGCGCCGAACGCCGCCGGAATGAACGCCGCGATAAAGAGGGCGCGAAAGTTGTTATGGAACAGCGCGAGCAAGGGGAGGGCGAGGAGCGGGCCGGCCACCGCGCCAATCTGATCGGCGCTGCGATGGAACCCAAAGGTGCGGCCGCGATGCTGCTGCCGGGAGGATTCGGCTAGCATGGCATCGCGCGCGGTGGCGCGGACGCCTTTTCCGAAGCGATCGAGCACACGCGCACCCAACACCAGCGGCCACCCGGCGGCTAATGCCAGCAGCGGTTTGGCGATGGCCGAGAGGCTGTAACCGGCGAGAACGAAGGGCCGCCGCAACCCCGCGCGGTCCGACAGCCAACCCGAGATACCCTTCCAGAGGCTCGCGGCCATTTCAGCCGCGCCTTCGATCATCCCGACAATGGCCACGGGGGCTCCTAAGGTGACTGTGAGGAACAGCGGGATCAACGGGTAGAGCATTTCGGAGGAAATGTCGGTTAGCAGGCTAACAATGCCGAGAACGAATACATTGCGGGATATTCCGGCGATTGGGGAGGGTTGATCGGCGACGGGTATCCCGCTTTCGGACACGTTAGTGTTTCGCCGCGAGGGCCGCGCCTAACCACACGGCCAGATAGCCCGCTACTACACTGGCGGTTATGTTCATGAAGGCGATGAACGGGAAGCCGGTGCGGGTAGATAAATAGGCTTCGTATTCAAAGCTGGAGAATGTGGTATAGCCGCCCAGGAATCCGACTACCAGGCCCAGGCGCCAGTTTGGGTGTGCGCCGCGCTGGGCAAGAATGGTCATTAAGGCGCCGATCAACAGGCAGCCGGTGATATTGACGAAAAATGTGCCGAAAGGGAAGCGGCTGTTGACGCGCTTCATGATGGCCGAGGCGGCGGCGTAGCGGGCGAGAGTGCCGATGGCCCGGCCGGCTATGAGGATAAGATAACGTTCCATAGACAGCACCATTATCACGGAAGGGTGAAATTATAGTACGCCCGCCACGATGTGGGGTCTTCCCCGCTGGGATAAGTTCCTTAAGCGTGCATAACGCCTCGACATTCGGGATTCCGCTGGGCGAGATTTCAGGTGTCCTATTGCTTCTCTACGCCCATTGGGCGCTCAGTGGACAATGGGGAATAGCTTGCACCGTGCCGCCCGTCCGAGGCCATCACACTTTGGATCCAACTCCGCTGGCTGCCTGGGTTGTCTGGGGCCTTCTGGGAATGATCGTGATTATGGTGGTAGGAAAGGCAGGGTGGATCGGGACGGGTCCGCTTTCCGCCCTCTTCGATGCCGGGATGT
>JANXXV010000276.1 GCA_025350445.1 Bryobacteraceae bacterium
TATAAATACGCCCTGGCTCCGAGTCCGAAGTAAAGAGGTACTGCGTAGGAGTCTGCGTGATGCAGATCGTCCAGGGCTGCGTCTCGTCGGGCGGATTCGCGTTTAGATTACCCAGCGCCGGATGGCGCTTCTTGTCGTACGGCGCATTGAGAAGAATGAAGCGGAGGAATTTGCCATCTCGATCGAATACTTGGATTCGGCGGTTGCCGCGATCCGCCACATACACATTGTTCTGGCGGTCGATCCCGATGTTATGCGGCGTATTAAACGAATTCGGATTCTCGTTGGCGTGCGTCCCGCCCAGGCCACGTTCCCCCCAAGATTTGACCCAGTCTCCGTGTTTGTCAAACTTGGCCACTCGCGAGTTGATGTAGCCGTCGCTGATGTAGATATTGTCGTCACCGTCCCACGCCACGTCGGTCGGCGCGCGGAAATAACCATCCACATGCGGCAGCTCCGGAAACACCGACGTAGCGGCGCCGCCCCGGCCCAGGCCATTGCCTTTATAGTAGTCGGGCTCATCCGGCCCTTCCGGCCTGCGCCCGAGGTTCAGTTGAAACGCATCACGGCGTGCGTCCCCTTATCCACCACCCACAAGTTGTCGTACTTGTCGAAGCCCACGCTGTGCGCATAGCCCAACCCGTATACGCCCTTTCCCAACTCGCGCAAAAACTTGCCGCTCGAATCGAACTCAAAGAGCTGTGTCGTGGCGTTACCGTATAGTGGGCCCGACGTGGCGCTGCCGGGATGATTTAGTACCACCACCGTTCCCTTGGAGTTCACAGCCACGCTTAGCACTTCACCCAAATTCATCTGATAATTCAGTTTCAGGAAGTTGACGTCGGCTTCGAAGGGAATCCTAGGCGGCGTTTGCTGCGCGAATAGCGGTGTGATGGCCATAATCATTGTCAAAGAGTTCTTATTCATGTCTTTCTTCCTCCTCTTTGCTGTCAAGTCTATCCCGAAGCGTCAGACCATGGGGCTAAGTCCTGGTTAACGGTGTATCCGTCCCCTACTTTTTCAAATCCAGAGTTTGACGTGGCACAGCACGAGCATTTCTCTTGCAGTTCATCCGGGCGTATCATGGTCCCGGCTCTATATGAAATCAGAAAGTTTCGAATAACGGCACGTCATAAAGGAGGATTGGTAACGTGCAATACGGAATGATGCTGGGCGTGGTGCTTGTCACCCTCTGCATCGCCTTGTTCGCGCTGGTATCGGGTTGGCGGGTGCGGTCCACCGGCGAATTCACCGTGGCCGGGCGGCGCGCCGGTTGGACCGCGGTTTCCGGCATCATTGTCGGCGCGCTGGTGGGTGGGTCGTCCACTATCGGTACCGCGCAGGCGGCGTTCGTTTATGGCATGCCGGCCTGGTGGTTCACGCTGGGCGCGGGTGTCGGTTGCGTGGTGTTGGCAACCCTGTTCGCCCCGCCCTTGCGGCGCATCAACGTGGAAACCTTGCCGCAATTCCTGGTCTGCACGTTCGGCAATCCGATCCGACCGTTGGTCGCGGTGTCCGACAGTATCGGGATCTTCTTGACGATCCCCGGACAGGCGGCATCGGCGATCACGCTGCTGACTGTGCTGCTGCACTGGCCGGCGGCACCGGTGTTCCTGCTGGTTAGCTTGCTGGTGATCGCCTACGTGTTCATGGGTGGGGCGATCAGCGCTGGGGTGGCAGGCTTCGCCAAACTGCTGATCTCCTTTACCGCATTGCTGGTGTTCGGCGCGGTGGCACTGAGCATTGGCGGCGGGTTCCCGGCGTTCCACACGCAATTGCCGGCCAAGTATTTCAGCCTGTTCGGCAACGGGTTCTGGAAGGATGTCGGCAATGGGCTCGGCATCACGTTCGGCGTGTTGACCACGCAGGTATATGTGCAGGCGGTGCTATCCGGCCGGGATTTGCGGCAATCTCGCATCGGTACCATCGTCGCCGGCGTCGGCACCACGGTGTTCGGGCTGGGCGGTGTTGCGGTCGGCATGTTCATGAAGATCCACGAACCGAACATCGCCCCGGCGCAGGCGCTGCCCTTGTTCGCGGCGCATTACTTCTCCCCGGTGCTCAGTGGCATCATGCTGGGCGCGATTCTGATCACGGTAATCACCTGCGCGGGCGGGTTGGCGCTGGGCATCGCCACCATGGTCACGCGGGATTTGTATCAGCATTACATCCGGCCGCAGATGCAGGACCGGGAAGGCATCCTGGTGGCTCGCACCACCATCGTGGTGATGGTGGTGCTGGGAGTGCTGATCGGCGGCAGTGACGTGCTGAAACTGATCATCAGCTACAGCTTCCTAGCCTTCGCCTTTCGCGCCGACGCGATGTTGGTACCGGTACTGGTGGCGGTGATCGGGCCGCGCCTGCGGTTGAACACGGCCGGTGCCGGGGTGGGCGCGTTGGTTGGCGGCATAATCACCAATATCGTCTGGAACCTTATGGTCTCGCAGGGTAGTGCCGCCGTGTTCATCGGCCTGGCCGGCAGCCTCGTCGGGTTGCTGCTAGGGCATACGGTGTCGGTGCTGTCTGGCGGCAAGCATATCGTGCCGCCGGTTTTCAGAACCACCAAGGACGCGCCGAGGCGCGTATCGCTGGAAGGATAATAAGGGAGAACGTTGATGTACAAGGTAGAGCCATCGGGTGAGACACTCGGCTGCGGCATTCACGGCATGAATCTCTCGAAGCCGTTCGACAAGCTGGAGCTGGGTTTCGTGTTGCAGGCGCTGGCCGATCACGGCGTGGTCTGCTTTCCGAAACAGTCGCTTGATCCGGCGGCACAAGTGGCATTCAGCCGTCAATTCGGCGAGCTGGAGGTGCATGTCTCCGGCGCGTTCCAAGAACCCGGACATCCGGAGATTATGATCCTTTCCAACATCGTGGAGAACGGAAAGCCGGTTGGCCTGGCCGATGCCGGGCAGGAGTGGCACACGGATATGTCGTTCAGCAAAACCATCGCCTTCATCAACGTGTTGTATGCGTTGAAGGTGCCCCGCCGCGACGGCCGGCCGCTGGGCGCCACCCTGTTCGCCAATATGACGGCCGCCTTCGACGCGCTGCCGGACGATGTGAAGAGGAGGATCGAAGGTCTTAGCGCCACTCATAATTTCGAAAAGTTCTGGGAAATGATGCGGCAGCGCGGCGGCGCCAAGACTTCCCGCGCACCGATGACGGAAGAACAGAAGCGGATGAAACCACCCGTCTCGCACCCGATGGTGCTGGTGCATCCGATTTCCGGCCGCAAGAGCTTGTATGCCAACCCTGGCTACACGGTCAGCATTGATGGCATCGACAAGCAGGAAAGCGATGAACTGCTGGATTTCCTGTTCCGCCATCAGCTGCGGCCGGAATTCCAATATGCGCATCGTTGGAACGAGAGCGACGTCCTGGTGTGGGACAATCTGCGCACGCTGCACAATGCCGAAGCGGATTATCGCGCGGATGAACCGCGTCTGATCAAGCGCTGCCAGGCAATGGCGGACCGGGTGTTCACAGCCGAATTCGCGCATCTGGCGCAGGAATACGGAAGGCCGAAATACCAGCCCGCCTGATGCAGGTGGCCAGTGCAGGCGGCTCGCGCGTGCGGCGCCCTCGCTACTTGACGGGCATTTTGAAGTCGGTCTCCTTCGCCCTGTTGAGCTGTTCGGGGAGTTGGAGTTCCCATGTGATGTAATCGTCAGCCGCCTTGCGGAACTCGGGGGTCTCCGGGTCTAGCTGCCCCCAAAGAAACGGCTGTACGAAAATATCATCCACCGCAGTCCCGGGCTTCTCCATTCCGGAATTCAGCGGAAGTCCGGCCTTGCGCCAAGCAGCGTTGCCTCCATCCAGAACGCCGACGGGCTTGCCGGTAAGCTTTGCCAGGTCCTGGGCAGTGAGGGCGGCCAAAGCGGCTTCATTCCCTGTCACGATGAAGCTCGCCGAAGGTGGCATCTCCTTGATGCTTTCCCCCAAACGTGCACGGCTGACAAACCAGGCTCCCGGAATGTGCCCTTTGCTGTAACTGGAGCTGCCGGCCACATCAACCACGATGGTGCTGTTCATCTTCAGCATTTCAGCGACCTTCGCAGCATCGACAGCGCGAGGAGCGGGTTTGCCCAGGCCGAGGATCGTGGGTTTGTAGTCGCCGGTCATCAGCTCCACTGCTTGAAAGGGATCGGCTAGGACGTAGGTCTCCGGCCAATCTGCCTGTACCAGCCAGGAGGCGGTCATAAGGGCCCGGACCATGTAGTTGTCCACCAGAACGATACGGCTGCGCCGGGTTGCAGCGTACTTGTCCATGCCCTGCACCAATTGGACGCCCCAGCCGTAGGCAGAATCGGACCGATGTCCCGCGCGGTATTCTTCCGGTGTACGCAGATCGATGAGGTAGACGGTGCGATCCTTCTCGGCTTTAAATTTCGCCAGCGTCTGCGCGTCGATGGTCTTCACTCCGTACCGATCCGCAACTTTCCGCGCGGCCTCGAGCGCCTGCTGGAGATGTGGTCCCGACGGTTCCGGCGCATGCCTCTTAGACCCATGTTCCAGTGCAAAGCCGCTGTTTAGCCAGGCCATGGTCCCGCCATTGAGCCCCACTATTTTGTTCTTGACTCCGGCATTGATTAAGCTTTGCGCCCCGATGATGCTTCGCGTGCGCCCCGCGCAATTCACCACCACCAGGGTCTCCGGCTTCACTCCAAGTGCCGTGAAACGGTAGACCAGCTCCGACCCCGGCACGTTGATGGAGCCGGGAATGTTCATGTCGGCGTACTCGTTGGCCGGGCGGCTGTCGAGGATCAGAATGTCTTCGCCGGCCGCGATTTTGCGGTGCAGGTCCTCGGCTGTTATCTCCGGCGTATCGTAGCGCAGCGCGATCCATTCTCCGAAGGCCTTGCCTGGCACGCTCATGCCGCTGAAGATTTCGTAGCCGGCCTGCTTCCATGCCGGATATCCGCCCTCCAGGACCGCGAGATTTGTATAGCCTAGTTCCTTTAGCCTCGCAGCCGCGCGTTCGGCTGTTCCTTCCCCGCCATCGGCAAGCACGATCCGCGTGGATCTGCGTGGCACGAGCATGTCAATATTAAGCTCCAGCTTGCTCAGCGGAACATTGACGGCGTGCAGAAGATGATTTAGACCGTAGGTGCCTTCCTCCCTGGGATCGAGGATCGCAAGTTCCTTCCCGTCGCGCTCAAGCGCCTTCAGCGCAACGGCGCTTACCCCGGGGAAACGGCCGCCTGCTGATGCTGCCAGCGCCGAAAGGAGAACCATCAGCACCTCTCTGTATTTCATATCCCCTCCTTCTTGCCCGCAGTAAGCGGCGGCTCGAATCAGCCAACCTACTGCGCCGGGGCATCCTAGGATCGAGAAACTTACGAGCGCAACCGGGCGGTCACGGTGAATCACATGCTAAAAAGTTATCACAGACCCTCATCGCATGTCAGACGCTTTTATGGTCTCTTGTTTCAAGCGCCGAAATTTAACAACGGACGGTAACCGGCTAACCAAGTTCTTGCGCGTAATCGCCAGCTTACTGATTGCTTTTGAGAACACGTCCGGCAGGGCGACGGGGATCGCGGTCAACAGCGTATCTGTACACCCGGTGAGCGTGCCAGTGATTGTGCGGGATGACGCGGGCAACCAGATCGACGACGTTACGCCGACACTGCCAGCCAAAGCACACACGTCGTTTACTTTTGGGGGTCGACAAGTATACGTTCACCGGCAATAAGCGTGGAACCGAGTTCGCGACACCTTCCGGGGGACAGATTGGCGCGCTTGGCATCCGCATCCCGCCCACGCTCACTTTCACCACGCTGCCCGCGCTGGCGAAGTAGGCGGTGGCCTGCGGCATAGGGGGTGTTATGCGGGCGCTGAATGATTAGTTAATGGTGTACCGAAGAGTCATTATTGGGACACCGCGCATCACGCATTCGTTTGATTCAGCTAGGCTTACTCGACTAGAAAGCGGATAGCGCCTGAATCACGGCGCATCCGGACGGAATCCTGGCGATATTGCATCATCGTTTGGCGGTCGAGGAGGACCGCAAGCGATGGCAAAAAAGCCCTCCCCCAAAAAGAGGCGGCCCGTCCCAAAGACTGTATTGCGCCTGCCAGATCTCGATCAGGCGAAATCGGCTGTTCTGAACAGCCTGAGTTCTCGCGACGCTCAGCGCGGCTACCGCCACGCGATTGATGAGTTCATTGAATGGTACTGCTCGGAGCCGAGATTGTCGTTCAGCAGAACCGTTGTAGTCCGCTATCGCATGCACTTGGAATCCCGGAAGCTAGCACCCGGAACGGTCAATCTGCGCCTCGGTGCAGTGCGCCGGCTCGCATATGAAGCCGCCGATTGCGGTCTCCTTAGTCCTGATTTTGCCGCCGGTATCCGGCGGGTGAAAGGCGTCAAAAAACTCGGCGTGCGCTTGGGAAACTGGTTAACCGCCGAACAGGGCGAAGCGCTTTGGCGAACTCCCGATGCCGAGCGACGGAAGGGTAAACGTGACCGGGCTCTTCTGGCTGTATTGCTTGCTTGTGGCTTGAGGCGGCATGAAGCCGTTGAGCTGAACTTCTCCCACCTTCAGCAACGAGAACAACACTGGGCCATCGTCGATCTCATGGGAAAGGCCGGTCACACGCGGACGGTGCCGATGCCAGACTGGGTCAAAGCGGTCCTTGACGTTTGGCTGAAAGATGCAGGTCTTACGTTTGGAAGACTGTTTCGTTGCGTGAACAGAGCGGGGCGGGTCTGGGGTGAAAGCATTACCGAGAAGGTTGTCTGGCATGTCGTACGCGAGTTCGCCGCGAAAGCTGCAATCGACAAGTTGGCGCCGCATGACCTGAGAAGGACATGCGCGAGACTGTGCCACGCAGCCGGAGGTGAACTGGAGCAGATACAGTTCCTGCTTGGCCACGTCTCGATCCAGACCACGGAGCGATATCTCGGCTGCAAGCAGCGCATACGGTCGGCCGTCAACGACCGAATCGGAATCGAACCAAAGAGCGAATAGCGCACCGTCGGACAGTTAGGGGAAGGATGGCCCACCAATCGGGGGTTGAACAGGCTGTTCTAAGTTACCCGTTTCGCAGATCTTTATTCAGCGGACACCGCCAACGGTCGAAAGCAACCGCCGAGCGGGCTGACGGATTTTCGGGAGTCGTCACCTATCCAAGCGAGACTCGCCTCACAATCCACCGGTTATGTGGTATTGTCTTGCCGGAGGTTGACATGGGACGTCTTCCGATCTTGTTATTGACTCTTTCCTGCCTCTCGGCAAACGGGCAGTGGCTGAATTACCCGACGCCCAATGTTCCCAGGACGCCGGACGGAAAACCGAACCTGTCCGCACCGGCTCCGCGAACGGCAGATGGTAAGCCGGACTTTACGGGCCTCTGGGAAATGGTACAGGACGACTTAATCCCGCCTATTGGCAACGGATGCCTGCCGGTTAGGCGCGAGTTCATCAACATTGGAACGTACCTGCCAGGAGGCCTGCCCTATCAACCGTCGACTGCGGCGTTAATCAAAGCCCGCAGCACGGAAGGTCGAATTCACGACCCTTTTACAAACGGCCTTCCTATGGGATTGGTGCGGCTCCATACCTATCCGGAACCAAGAAAGATGATTCAGATTCCCGGACTGCTGGTGATCCTAAATGAGCCCAATTCCAGCTTCCGCCAGATCTTCACCGACGGCCGTCCGCTGCTAACCGATCCAAACCCGACATGGAACGGTTATTCGTCGGGCAAGTGGGAGGGCGACGTGTTGGTGGTGCAGACCAACGGTATACGCGAAGGCACCTGGCTGGATGCCGCGGGAAACCCATTGACGGAGGCCGCGAAAATTACTGAGCGGTTCCGCCGATTGAACTTCGGAAAGCTTGAAATTGAACTCACCGTGGACGATCCCAAAGCATACACCAGACCTTGGACGATTAAGTTAAATCAGACGATTCGGCTGGACACCGATTTATTGGATTATGTCGTGAATGAGAACGAGAAGGATTTGCAGCACATCATACCTACAATAGACAAAGCGAAATAGACAAACCGGGCACTTCCATCCAATCCAGCAGCGGCGGATTTGGGTTGTAGGAGGCGGGCAAGCCTAGCAGGATGCGGAAAAACCAGTCTGAGGGCTTGATCCCCTTGCCTTGATCGTTGTTTTGTGAATGGTTTCGTGACTCGGTGAGGTGCCGGGGCACGTGGCCGGGCACCTTCCTGAGCTTTAAGCAGCGGCGTGGGCTA